>DATBBD010000287.1:0-13415 GCA_036271175.1 Polyangiaceae bacterium
TGCGCCGGTCGGGCACCCGAAAGAGCAATTGTTCGCCCCGACGCATGCACGCTGGTTTCTCCGGTTGACCGTGTACTTCCAGCCCATTTTCTCGGCGCCTCGCACCATGAGGCGATTGTCTCCGCCGATACTGACGTCGAGCTGCGGCCCCGCTTGTACCCGTTCTTCGACGCGGTCGAAGAGCGCTTGCATGCCGTTTGGGCCGAGATCCGATAATCCGGTTTCCTTCGCCCAACCCTCGAGGACGCGGTCCGGCGCGCGATAAGCCATGCCGCCGTTGATCACCGTGCTGCCGCCCACGCATCGCCCTTCGACGAACGGGATCGACGGAGTTCCGAGAATCATCGTCGCGCCGGCGTCGCGATAGAGCCGCGGAATCGACTCCGAAAGGTACGGATTGAAGCTCGACGTCGCGTGGTGGCTTCCTTCTTCGACGAAGAGCACGCGACGACCCGCTTCGGCGAGCTCCGCGCCGACCACGGCGCCGCCCGCGCCGGTGCCGACCACGACGACGTCCGCGTCGAAGACCCGGGTGTGCTCGTAGTCGCGGTGCGAAAGAATCGGGCTCGGCGGTCTCGACGTGGCCACGTGCGCCCCGTTACTCCGCCGCCACGGTGATGGGTTCGAGCAACGACGCGCGCAGCGCCATGCGTTCGCGCATGAACTCGCTGGGCGCGTAGCGCATCAGCCGATGCACGTCGCTCTGATCGAAATACACGGAAAGCACGAGGCTCCGGACGCCGGTGACGAGCAGCCGCAGCGCCTTGACGCGGCTCTTCGCGTAGCGCGCGACGAACTTGCTCCGCACCTCGGGCTTCAACTGATGCAATCGGCCGGCGCTCCCGAACGTCAACAAAGGAAGCCAATCCAAAATAAACAAGCCGAACCAAAGTCCGCGCGCGACGACCGGGTGCATGTAGCGGAGGAGCGTGCGGGCACCGACCTCGACGCGTTCACGGAGGTCCGTCGACGCGAGCGCCGGAAGCGACGGACAGATCGCGTCGATCAGCGCGATGAAGACTTTGCGAGCGCGCGGTCCGAGCGGATACGGATCGGCGAGACGCCACCCGTCTCTGGGGTGGCGTTGGAGCGGCGCACTGCGGGCCGGAAGAGCGGCGAGTCGGTACTTATCTGACTTTGTCGCATCTCGAACCGGCCGCATCGTCATCCGGGCGCCTTCTTCCTTCTCATGGGTACGACGGTCGTGTCGGAATCTTGAGGGGGTGCGACATCGACGACGTCGCTTTCGATCCGGTTGCGCGTTCGCGCCGCGCTCGCCTGGATCACTTCGCGCAGCGCGCCATCGACACGCTGGTAATACTGGCGCGTTGCCTGGACGGCGGAGGCCTCGTCGCCTTTCGATACGGCGCGAATGATGTCGCGCAAATGCTCGGGAAAGCTCGGTTCGAGGACCCACAGCGACGGGTAGCGCTCGAGCATGTCGCGATAGGCGTCGAGCATCGGGTTCGCGAACCAGCGCACGGTGAGCGAGTGGCCCGCGTCGATGAGCGCGTCGAGCCATTGCTGGAACCCGCGCGCGACGACCATCGTGTCGCCGCGATCGAACGCCGCGATGAGCAAGTCGTTGATGCCCGTCAGTCGATCGATGTCGTTCTTGTCGGCGCGGCGCACCGCGAGCCGCGTCGCGTATTCGAGGAGCAGAACGCGCGGTTCGAGGATGTCGTCGATGACGTGCGCCACTTCGCCCGGGTCGGAGCTCGCTTGCAGAAACGGCGACAGCAGATCGAGCGTGCCCGATTTACGAAAGTCGGCGACCGTGACGCCCTGGCCGTGTCGGACGGTGACGAGCCGCGCTTGCTCGAGCTTGCGCACCGCTTCGCGGAGCGTGTTCCGGTTCGTTCCGTATTTCGTCGCGAGCTCGCGTTCACCAGAAAGTCGTTCGCCCGCCTTGAGCTCGCCGCCGAGGATCTTCCGGCGCAGCTCGGCGAAGATGGTGTCGGCGATGTTCGCGTTACGAATCTCGTTATGCATGGGCTGGCTCCGGAACTCGTGGGTGCCCGACCGGAGCGTCGACTGGTTAAACCAATCTTAGCATCAGCCGGGCGGCAGGCCAGGCGAGGGTACCTCAACGCCGCCTGGAGGGAGTCCGAGACCGAGCGCGACCTCGCCGAGCACGTCGGCGCTCGCCTTGCCGACGCCGGCCGCGGCCCCGGCGGCCCAGACCCGCACCAGCTCTTCGCCGCCCTCGGGGAGCCGTAGCCTCGGTCGCGACGCAAGGGCGCGCTCGACGCGGAACGCGACGCTTTCGGGCTCCGCCATCTTCGGCGAAATGCCGCGCGCGGCGAGCGTCTCGGTGAGCCGGCGGAATCGCTTCGCGAGCCCGTCATCGTTCCAGAGGATTGTTGGTGCGGATTTGGGGTCGGCACCTGCGCCGTTCAACGCGCTGAGATAGCCCGCGACGCCGCGAGCGTCTTCGACGAGCGCGCCGTCGAGCAGCATTTCGACGCCGATGTGCGCGACCGCGAGCGTACTCGACCGCGGGAGCCCGAGCTCGCGCAAGGCCAGACGCGCGCGGTGTTCGAGCTCGTGGAACGTATGCGATTCGTGGAAGACGCGATCCGTCGCGTGATGAAACTCGACGCCGCGCACGAGCGCGTCGCCGCGTACCGCGGGCGGGCGCACGCCGAGCATCGACGCGAAATCGGGCAACATCGCGCCGAGCACGAACTGTGGTTCGAGCGAGCGCCACGTGGCGACGACGGCGTGCCCGAAGAAGTTCATCCAGGTAATGGTCGCAATGTATCGGGCGCCTGAACCAATGGCAGCGCGACGAGACGATCGGGTCGGTCGGACATGATGCCGTCGACGCCGATGTTCAGAAGCCGCCGGATTTCCGAAGGTTCGTCGATGGTCCACACGTGGACCTGGACGCCGCGATGGTGCGCTGCGCGAATGAACTCGCGATCGACGACGGTGAGCCCCAAATACGTCGTCGGCACCTGCAGCGCATCGAACGCAACGGGCACGAAGCGATCGATGTGAAGGTGCACCGAGAGCCAGAAGCGCAGAGCTTCGCGCGTGCTCGCGCTCGTCGCGACGCGATTCTTGGACAATTTGCGAAAGCGACGCACCTGCACGTCGTCGCCCGCGGCGACGAGAACGCGATCGTGAAAGCCGTGGGTGTCGATGAACTCCCAGAGCTTGCGCACCACGCGGCGTCCGCGCGGCTTGATCTCGACGTTGAAGCGCGCACGGTCGGAGAGCGCGAACGCCTCGACGAGCGTCGGAATGCGAAGCCCTTTGCCGCGATACGGAAACGACGCGCCGTCTTTCGTGAAGCGATACCCGGCGTCGAACCGCTCGAGCGCGGTGTACGTCAGATCGCGGATGCGGCCCGAGCCGTCGGTCGTGCGATCGACGCGCTCGTCATGGTGGACGACGAGCACGCCGTCCTTGGTTTCGTGAACGTCCGTCTCGAGAAATGTCATGCCGAGGTCGAGCGCGCCGCGGAACGCGACGAGCGTATTTTCCGGCCAGAGCTTCGCGCCGCCGCGATGGGCGAACAGAACCGGCCGATCCACATCGAGGAACGGGCGCCGGCGAAGCGAAGAGGCGGACATCGCGAGCGTAGATGCTACCATCGCGGTCGATGGGTGCGGTGCGCATCGATCTGTGGCTGTCGGCCGCGCGGATCTTCAAATCGAGGACCGCGGCGCGCGAGGCGTGCGCCGGTGGACACGTGAAGATCAACGACGCGACGGTGAAGGCGAGCCATCTCGTCACGACGGGTGACGAAATTCGCGCCACGGCGCCGCGCGGGCTCGTCGTCTTGAAGGTCCTGGACGTCGCGGACAAGCGTCTTTCATCGCCGCTCGCGCGCTCTCTCTACGAAGACCACTCGCCGCCGCCACCGCCACGCGAGCTCTTCATGCCCCGCCGCGACGCCGGCACCGGTCGACCGACGAAGGCCGATCGGCGAGCGCTCCAGCGCTTGAAGGGCGTTGACGTCGACGAGTAGGCTCGCGGCCCACCGCGACCGCACGAGATCCCGGTCGTCGAGTGGAGCATGCCGAGGGCTGGCCCCCGCGCACTTCGTGAAGGCGGGTGTCGAGCGACGACGAACGATACTTCGATGCATCAAACTATTTGACGATCACAAGTACCTGCCCTCGACGTGCGGGAACCCCCTCGAGGAGTCGTTCGTTATCGAGGCGAATGGCCGAGCCAAGCGAGCTGCCCGCCGCGTTCATCCCCCTTCGACGAAATTTTCTTCGAGCGGCGGCGTCGCGTCGTCGAGATCGTCGAGGTAGCCGTCAGGCAAGCTCACGCGCTGGGTTCCGCCGCTCTTGCCGCGCGGGACGCGCATTGCGGTGACGGGAAACGCTTCGTCGCGGTCGAGCACGTCGCACACGCGGCGAAGCTCGTCCAACGTTTCGACGCGCATCAATTCGGCGCGGAGCCGCCCGCTGCCGCGAAAGCCCTTCGTGTACCAGGTCGCGTGCCGGCGAAACGCGCGCATCGCCGGTCGTTCGCCGATCCATTCGGCGAGGAGGGCGGCGTGTTCGAGCATCACGTCCGTGACCGCGCCGAGATTCGGGGGGTTTTGGGGCTCCCTGCCGGCGAAGACGTCGGCGAGATCCGCGAAGAGCCACGGACGACCCAGGCACCCGCGGCCAACGATGACGCCGTCGGCGCCCGTTTCGCGCATCATGCGCAGCGCGTCGCCCGCTTCCCAAATGTCGCCGTTGCCGAGCACCGGAATCCGGAGCGCGCCCTTCAGTTCCGCGATGTGCGCCCAGCGCGCCTCGCCGTCGTAGAGCTGCGCCGCGGTGCGCGCGTGGAGCCCGACCGCGGCGCATCCCTCTTCTTGCGCAATGCGACCGGCGGATCGAAAAGTGAGGCAATCGTCGTCGATGCCCAGCCGGAATTTGAGCGTCACCGGCACGCGCTCCGCGTTGCTCACCGCGGCGCGCACGATGCTCGCGAGGAGCTTCGGTTTCACCGGGATGGCGGCGCCGCCGCCCTTGCGCGTCACCTTGCGGACCGGGCAACCGAAGTTCATGTCGACGTGATCGACGCGGCCTTCGCCGACCAGGCGCTTCACCGCTTCGCCGACGTAAAACGGGTCGACGCCGTAGAGCTGCAAGCTGCGCGGCGATTCGTCGTCGCCGAAATCGGATAGCTTGAGTGTTTTTTCGCGGCCCTCGACGAGCGGCCGCGCGGTAATCATCTCGCTCACGTAAAGACCCGCGCCGAAGCGACGGCAGAGCTTCCTAAAAGGGTAATTCGTCACTCCCGCCATCGGCGCGAGCACGACCGGTGGCCACACGCTGAGCGGTCCCACACGGAGCGGCGCGAATTCGCCTTCGCGGGCCAGCGCGATGTCGCGGTTCAGCGGGCTTTTGTAGAGGGCGTCCATGCGGCTGGTCTTTACGCGAGGCGTCGGGATGGTACCTCGCTGCGCCGCGGTTTGCCTGTCAGATGCACGCTTTCCGGCGGCGGCGCGCTGGCGTAGGGTCGCGCCCATGCGGCGTCGGACTGAACAGGGGGGCGGCATGCTCTCGAAAAATATCGCTTCGTATTTGCCTGTCATTGCGGCGTCGCTCGGCGCCGTCGCTTCGATCTTCGTCGCATCGCCGGCACACGCCGAGGCGCACGTCGGCGCGGGCCTCATCGGCATCGTCGGCGGGAACTTCCTCGACAAGCCCGATCGCACCGCGGACGAGCCCGACATCTATCCGGGTTACGGCGGGTTCACTGGCGGCGGCGGCTTGATGCTCGACGGCCGCGTCTTGAAGGAACTCCTCGGCATCGAAGTGGACATCATCCGCTCGAGCGACAAGGGGAAGGGCACAGTGACGTTCAACGGGGTCGACTTCAAGCAGACCGTCGGACAGGGCGCGTGGCACGTGCCCGTGCTCGCGAAGATCACCATCCCGTCGCCGCTCATCGCTCCGCAGTTCTTCCTCGGGCCGGAGTTCGTGTTTCCCTCGTCGCCCACGTCTTCGGTGGAAGGGCCTTCGACCGCGCTCGGAACCATCGCGTTCACGACGAACGCGACCGCCGGCAATTACGTCATGATCACCGGCGGCCTCGGCGTCGAGATCAAGCTACCGCTTCCGATCATCGATCTCCGGATCCCGGTGGGTCTCCGCGCGTCGTTCAACCCCGGCGTCTCGAGCAAGTTCGCGGACCGCGTGCAGATCGGCACCGCGGGCGCGACGTACAACACCGAATGGAAATACGCGGTGAACTTCACGGCGGGCGCGGCGCTGTATTTCTAAAAGCGCTCACCCCGTCGGCCGCTTCAACCGGTAGCCGACGCTCGAGACGGTCTCCACGTATTCGCGCTCGGCGCCGAGTTTGCGGCGGAGTCGCGTGACGTAGGCGTCGACGGCGCGAACACCGACGTTCGCGGCGGTGCCCCAGACGAGATCGAGTAGGGCTTGGCGCGAGAGCACGCGCTCGGTGCGTTCCATGAGCGCCTCGAGGAGACGGAATTCGCGGGCGCTGAGCGACACTTCGTTGTCTTTGACCCAGGTTCGGTGCGCGTCGCGGTCGAGACGAAGTGCGCCGATTTCGATCACGCCACCGCGTGCGGCGGCTCCGACGGGGCGCCGGAGCTGGACGCGGATTCGCAAGAGCACTTCGCGGACACTGAACGGCGCGCCGACGAAGTCGTCTACGCCGAGCTCGAACGCGACGATGCGATCGGTTTCGCTGTCGAGCGACGTGACGATGATCAGCGGGATGGGCCGCGTCGCGGGGTCCGCACGGATCGTGCGGCAGAGCTCGGTGCCGCGCATGTCGGGGAGCGCGAGATCGGCGACGACGAGATCCGGACGCGGTTCGAGCTTGAGCCGATCGAGTGCGGCGCGACCTTCGCCGACCAAGGTCGCGTCGTAACCCGCGTCGGCGAGTGGACCGGACAAGACCGGGCCGATGGACGGATCGCTGGTGACGACGAGGATCCGGTTCGACTCGTCGGCCCCGACGCCTTCGCCGGCCCCGAGCCCCGACGGATTCGGGGATGCGGCCTGCGCGTGCTGGATGCGTTCACGGTGCGACATTCAGCAAATACGAGCTCCACGCGACGCCGCCCCGGTCGTCGCGAATGACCACCCACACATGCACCACGCCGGCGATGTTCGGCGCCGTCCAGTCGTTGTCGGTCGTGTGCAATTTCGCCTCCGCCTCTTGTTCCGTTCGACCGGTGCGGTCGTGATCGAAGTCACCGTCCGTCGCGTACCAGGAGACGCGGATCGCTTCGCGTCGCGGGACCAGCTCGTGAGACACCGGGTCGAGATACGGGTACGACTCGGACCCCGTGCAACCAGCGGGGGCGCCGGCCGCGCACGTCGACGAGCACGCACCTCCGTCGTGCGCTCCGGCGTCGGCGTTCGTGCCGCCATCCGCGCCACTCTGCGCGTCGCACGGCGTGCACGCGGTTTTCGCCGCGCAATCGGCCCAGCTCGCGTCGAAATCGACGTGCTCGCCGGGTTTCAACGTGAGCGACGGCGTGGTTTCGTCCGGCGGCACCATCTCGCCGTGCGCTCCACTTCGCGTCAAGGTGAGTGCGTCGAGCTTCGGATTTTCGTTTGGCAGATACGACTTCGCGTACGCGATCGACTGTTCTTGCGTCGCGTTCGTGAGGCCGCAATCGAGCCGCGTCGTGACGACGGTGTACGAGTCGCCGGTCGCGAGCGGGATGCGCACGCGAAGGGGCTGATAGAACCCGCCCGTCGTGTCCGGATCCGCGGGCCGCGGTGTCGGCTGGCCGGCAACCGGATCGATCGCGAAGGGCCCGAACGTCTTGCACGGCGTGTCGGCGGCGATGTGGCCCGTGACCGTTCCGCCGACGCCGATCGGCGTCAGGACCTTGCCGCGCGGGACGAGACAAAGCGGCGCGATCGAGCCGGTCACGGCCAGCGGCTTTCGTTCGTCGCAGAAGGCCCAATCGAACGACGCGGCGTCGACCGGACCTTTGGGGCCGACGTACAGCGACGTGTACGTCACGTCGGCGTTCTCTTCGCTCTCGGCCGGCGACGCCGAGACTGCGAGAAGCGTGTCTTCCTGGATGAGCGACGCGCGTCCGACGAGATCCGGCTTGCACCCCGCGGTCAGCGACGACCCCAGGACGGCGAGGGCCGCGCAAGGAACCCCCCAAAATAAAGGCCGATTCCGCGTCACCATACGAGCTTCGCTCCGGCGACGGGAAGGAGGGGAAGCCCGGTGATGTACGCTTTTTGGGTGTAGTTGTTGTTGTAGATGATCTCTTCGGGGTTCTTGTGGTTCGTGACGTTCTGCACGTCGAGGTAGACCTCGAGCGACGTGTTCTCGCCGAATTTGAACTGCTTCGAGAGTCGAACGTCGCCCTGATAGAAGGCGGGAATTCGGATCGAGTTGTGGGCGCCGAAGACCGGCTGATACGTGTCCGTCGCGTTGTCGTAAGTGACGCTCGCCACCGGCGTGCGCGGGTAGCCGGTCGAATAGCGAAACCGCGCGCCGACCTCGAAGCCCTTGCCGAGATCGTACGACGCCAGCGCCGTGAACACGTGCGTCTGGTCGAAGTCGAACGGACGGTAGTCGGTGCCGGCGCCGTCGGTGCGCTCGCTCCGGAGGATGCTGTAGCTGATCCAGCCGAAGAATTTTCCGACGAGCTCGTGGCGCAGGAGAAACTGCGTGCCGTACGCGCGTCCGAGGCCGTCCTGCACGAGCGAGAGCCCTGCTTCCGGCGCGGGCGACTGATTGCGCGTCGCGAGCCCGGTTTGCTTCGCGTAGAAGCCGGTCATCTCGATGGTGATCGGCTTCGAGAGATGGAACGCCGCGCCGAGCACGTAGTGGACGGCCTTCGACGGCTGGAGCAGCGGATTGCCGAACTGCGCCGACAGATCTTCCGGGAGCGGTTCCTGGTGATAGATCCCGAGCGCGCCGTGGAGGGTGACGCGGCTCGTGGCGTCCCAGCGGACCGCGAGACGTGGTTCGACCTGGGTGTCTTCGCGCGCGACGCCGGTCGACGGGATGTTCGGCGGCGTCGGCAAGCGACGGCTCGTCGTCACCACCGACGGCTCGAGGCGCGCGCCAGGAACGACGTGGACCTTGCCGTCGGCGAGCCCGATGTCGCCTTGGACGAACGGCGCGAGTCCGGCGACCGTGGTCTGCCAGGTGTCCTGGTTCACGGCGTTGATCGGCGCTTGCCCGAACACGCGCTCGTCGCCTTCACGCGGCGGCTCGTTCACCGAACCGTAGCGGCTGAGCGACGTGCGCTGCACTTCGGCGTCGATGCCGGTCGAGAGCAGCAGAAAATGCACCGGATTTCCGGTCCACACCGCACGGAGCCCGAAGAGCGTCGCGTCTTCGGACAAGGTCGCTGGGATCGTGCCGAACTGGTTCGAAATAGCGGTGTGATCGAAGCCGAAGAACGGCGTCGCGGTGATCGTGCTGCCGTCGTCGAGGTGCCGTTCGTAGCGCGCGTACACGCGCTGAAAATTCGTGGTCTTGTTTTCGACCTTGGTGTCGTTCGGATCCGCGCCGACCAAGGTTTGACTGATCTGATCCGAGGAGAGCAGCGTCCCCACCTCGACGCTCTCGCCGTCCCGCGGGACCCAAGCCAGCCGAACCTGGCTGTCCCAATATTTCGGGATCGGCACGAACTCGCCGACGTCTTCGTTGCTCACGCGCTGGAGCACCCAGTCGAGATGGCTCCGGCGAACGGCGGCCTGGAATCGGACCTTGTCGCCGATGGAACCGCGCACGCTCGCCGCGGCGTCGATGGCGTCGATCGATGCGCTCCCGTGATAGCCGTCCGCTTCGAGCGGCTTCATCCCGACGGTGACCAAACCGCCGAGGCCGCGTCCGTACGGCGCGCCGTAGCCGCCCGGCTGGAGCTCGACGTTCTTCACGAGGTCGGAGTGGATGACCGACCGATAGCCGCCCTCGTGATAGAGCACCGGGATGTGCACGTCCTCGACGTAGATGCGCGTATCGGTCGCTGCGGCGCCCCACACGACGAGCGCGCCGGAGCCGACGCTCGAGCGCGCGACGCCCGGAAGGTTCTCGACGACCTTGATGACGTCGCCGCCGGTTCCCGCGACGCGCGCGCCTTGCTCGGCGCTCACCGTCGTGGACGCGACGGATTTCTCGAGCTGCGTATCGACGACGACGAGCTCGAAATCGACGCGCTCTTCGGGCGGCAATTGCTCGGTTTGCTCTTCGACGTCGTACGTCGCGTCGTACTTGTGGCCCGCGACGAGCGTCTCTTCGGTGCCGACCGGCGTGAAACCGGACCCCGAGAGCGTCACCTGGTGCGTGCCCGGCGTCGCATCCGCGAACGAGAAGCGCCCGTTGGCGTCGGTCGCCGCCGTCCGCTCGTCGAGCCCGACGATGACGCCCGCGAGCGGCGCCCCCGTTTTCCGATTGCGCACCACGCCGGTGAAATCGGCTGTTGTTTTGGGCGCCTTCGGCGTCGCGGTCGTCGGTGAGAAGTCGTAGCGATACTGCACGCGCACCGGGCTCGCGACGCCGTTGATCTCCGCGGGTTCGAAGACGAACCCCTGCACGGCGGCGAGCGCCGCGGCGTCGAACGCCGGCCCCGCCGACTGCGCGACGGTTGCGCCCGCGACGTTGCCGTCGGCGCCGATCTCGACCTCGAGCACGACGGACGCTTTCTGTCCGCTCGCGAGCTCCGACTCCGGATACGGAGCTTGGACGAAATGCACGAGCTTCGGCGGTTTCGTCACCTTGCTAGCCGTGACGCCCGCGGGCGGAGCGGTGCCGGTGGGCGCAGCGGAAGCGGCGCTCCAGGTGGTGAGCGAAGCCGCGACGAAGGCGGCGATGCGGAAGCGTAGGTTCATGAGCCAAGGACGAAACGCATCGCGATGACGAACGGCGCTGCAACGGGGCGATTGCAGCGCGTCGCCGGGGTGAAGTGCATGTGACGAGCGGCCTCGAGCGCCGCTTCGTCGAGGCCGTGCCCCAGGCCTTGCAAGATGCGCGCGTCGGTGACGTTACCGGCCTCGTCGATCGAGAGCTCGATGCGGACGCGACCTTCGACGCGCGCGCGGCGAGCATCGTCGGTGTACGAGGGGCGCACCATCGACGACGGCCGCGCCTTGACGATGTCCTCGGTGCACTCCTCTTCTTTGTGGCGCGCGACGAGGATCTTCGGCTTGGTCACCTGGACGGCGATCGGCGCCGCGACGACGGGCTGGGCGATGTTGACGGCGATGCCGTCGGCCGACGACGAATCCAGCGCAAGCCCGATGTCGGTGAAGGCGTGCGCCTGATCTTCGGCGGCCGCTTCGGCGCGGGCCGCAACCGGACGGTAATTGTGCGCGGTCGCGTGCGAACGGTGGTCGTCGTGGTGCTCGGGCGGCTTCGGCGGCTCCGGCTTCTTTTCTTCTTTCTTGGTCTCGTTCAGCGCGATGGCGACGACCTCGCGCAGCTTCTGTTGCGGGACCAACGCAAGCGCCGCACCGGCAGCGAGGTGAGCGACCACGCTGATGATGAAGACCGGAGAGCGCTTCTTGCGTCGGGCCACGATGACGTCACCCCGAACGATCGACGGTGATCGCGAACTTGGTGATCCCCTCGACCTTGGCCAGATCGATGACGTGCACGACGTCGCCGTGCATCGCTTCGCGGTCGGCCGTGAGCACCAGGCTCGCGTCCTTGTTCGACGAGTGCGCCTTGCGGAAAGCGTCGCGGAGTGCCTCTTCGGTGATCGGCTTCTCGTTGAAGAGCAGATTGCCGGTCTTGGTGACGGTGACGACGAGCGGCGTGTTCGCGGCGCCGTCCGACGTCGCGGTCTTCGGGAGCTCGACCTTCAACGCCTGCGAGACGATGTAGATGGCCGACACCATCATGATGACGAGCAGCACGAGCACGACGTCGACCATCGGCGTCACGTTGATCCCGACGATGGGGGCGCGTCTTCCGCCGCGCGCTCCGAGTGATCCACCTGCCATGGTTCGATTCCTTTCTGCTTGGACCGATTCGTGAAAACTCAGTTCGAGCCGGCGGCGACTTGCGCGCCGCCCGCTGCCGGGCCCGCGATCGAAACCGGAGGCGTCTCGGAGAGCGGCGCGACGCTGCCGGGGTTTTGGTGCTCGGCCTTCAAGAGCGCCGTGATGTCCTTGGCCATCGCCAGGACGTTGCTCTCGATGTCGCCGATGCGCTTTTGAATGACGTTGTAAGCGACCACGGCGGGGATCGCGACGAAGAGGCCGACGCCGGTTGCGACGAGCGCCTCGGCGATGCCGCCCATGACGGCGTTCATCGACGCGCCCGACTGGCTCTCGCCCAGTCGATGGAACGCGATGATGACGCCGACGATGGTGCCGAACAGACCGATGAACGGCGCGTTGTTTCCGAGCGTGCCGAGGAGCGTCGAGCCGCGCTCGAGCTCGAGCCGGGTGCGGATGAGCTGCCCCTCGATGACGTCCTCGACGGCGTCGGCGCCGCCGTCGAGGTAGCGCATCGCCGGTTGCAACACGCTCGCCTCGACGGACGGGCTTTTCTTGAGCAGCGAATCGGCGCTGGCCCGATCGCCGTGCTCGAGGAACGCCATGAGCTTCTCGGAGAGCTCGTCCACGTCGTCGCGACGCTTCAGGAAGAACAGCGCTCGTTCGATCATCGCGCCGATCGAAAAGACCGAGAGCCCGAGGAGCAGGTACATGACCCAGGTCGAGCCGAGCAAGGCGACCTTCAAGAGCTTTTCGATCAACACGTGGAAGTCCCTTTCACTTGAAAACGAATTGGCTGATGTAGAGCCCGCGTGCGGTGCCCCCGTTCGCCGACTGGGCGAGCATCACCCCGCCTTGCTGATAGAAGAGCGCGAGGTGTTTGTTCGTGCTGCCGACGACGGAATACACGGATACCTTGAAGTGAACGACGGGCTGCCCGCACGCCGAAAACATGTTCACGTAGATGCCGTAGCTGCCGTGCGGAACCGTCGCGTTGAAGACCAGGTTCTCGGTGTTGATCCCGTCGATGTTGCAGCTGGCGTCCGAATCGCGATCGATGCCGTCGACTTTTTTCGGCAAGACGCCGGCGTCGTTCGGCTGCGTGATGAGCGGATGCTTCGGCTCGATCAGACGGCCGCTCGGCGTGAGCACCTGCAGATCGAGATCGACCGGCTCACCCCAGGTGAGGGAAATGACCGCGTTCGGCGGCGCGTCCGTCGGAATGCACGAATTGAAGTCGTCCGGGACGCGGCTCTCGACACAGAGCGATGCGGTGCGCTGGTAGCCCGGATTCCCCTGCTCGTCGAACGCGACCGCGCGCATCACGTGATTCCCCGGCGTGATGTCCTGCGCGAAATCGCCGAGCACCGCGAACCCCGGCTGATTCGTGGTCGGATCGGGATTGCCGACGGGGAAGAGCCAGTAGCCCGTGCCGACGTCGATTTCGAGCCCGATGCCGAACGCGTTGTCGGTCACGACGCCGTTGATCGG
>DATBBD010000288.1:0-8226 GCA_036271175.1 Polyangiaceae bacterium
CGACGTGCAGCTCGTCGATTGCGCGGGCGGCGGCGTCAGCGAGCCGGGGTTGCAACCCGGATACGGCGCGGGGCACGTCGCCCCGGCAACGCCGCAGGCGCCGTCCTGACACGTCTCACCTTCGGAACTGCACGACTCGCATTGAGCGCCGAAGTGTCCACAGCTTGCGGCCGCGTCACCGGCGCGACACGTCCCGTTAGCGGCGCAGCATCCGCCGCAATTGTCGGGGCCGCAGTGCGGGCCGGTGTAGCAGAACCCCGACGCGGAGCAGTGGTCGCTCGACGTCGTGCAATTCGTGCAAGCGTCGGCGGATGCGCCGCAGGCGGTGTCGCTGCGTCCGTCGCGGCACACGCCGGTGGAATCACAACACCCGTCCGGACACGTGAGCTCGCTGCACGACGGCAGGAAGGCGCAATAGCTCCCCGGTTCATTGCACTTCTTGCCGTTCGTCGAGCAATTCGCGCACGCGGCGCCGCTGGCGCCGCAGACCGCGTCGGTCGTGCCGCCTTGGCACACGCCCTTCGCGTCGCAGCAGCCGCCGCAGGTCGACGCGCCGCAGGTCGGTGCCGTGCCGGCGCAGACGCCGTCCTCGCAGTCGAGCTTTTTCGCGGAACAGCTCGAGCACGCCGCACCCTTCACACCGCAAGCGTCCACCTCGGTGCCGAGACGGCAACGTCCGAGCGTGTCGCAGCAACCGGCGCAATTCGATGGGCCGCACGTCGGCGCGGTGCCCTGACAAGTTCCATTGTCACATCCGAACCCGCTCGAGCCGCAATCGGTGCACGACACACCCTTCGCGCCGCAGGAGTTCGCGTTGGTCCCCGCCAGACATGCTCCGGCCGCATCGCAGCAGCCCGCGCAATTGGAGGAGCCGCACGACGCGCCGCCGTCGGGGCCCGTGCCGCCCGTCGACTGCGTGCCCCCCGAACCCGCCACGCCGCCCGAGCCGCCGGTGAACGTGCCGCCCGAGCCGGCAACACCACCGGTGCTCGACGTGCCGCCCGAGCCGCCCGTGAATGTACCTCCAGAGCCGGCAAACCCGCCGGCGCTCAACGTGCCGCCGGAGCCGCCGGTGAACGTGCCACCGCTTCCCGTCACGCCGCCGAAGCCGCCTGTGTCGAAGCCGCCCGTGCCGAACACTCCGCCGAAGCCGCCCGTATCGAGCGTGCCGCCCGCGCCGCCGACGAACGTGCCGCCGACGCCCGTGGTTCCCCCGGAGTCCCCAAACCCACCGGTGCTCGAACCCCCGCCGGCACCGGAGCCGCCGTTGCTGCTTCCGCCGAGCGGAGCGAGACCGAAGCCGCCGCCGGTGCCCTCGTCGTCGAGCCCGGAGCGACCGAAGCACCCGCTCATGACGAGCGCAGCCAGGAAGAGTGGAGTTGCCTTGACGAAGTGGATCGCGCGCGGTGGGCGAAGACCGGACATATTTTTACAGTGAAGCATGGAGCGCCACGGTCCGCATGTTTGCGCGGGGGGGTTCCGGGTGCGCGAGCGGCGCAGTTGCCGATGAGGGGAACCTCAGCTGCCGGTGACCGTCGTCCTTGATTTCGGAATCGCGTCCGGCGACCCTCCGCGCATGCGAAGTTTCGAGGAAGAGCTCGGCAGCCTGACGGCGAGCTTCGCCGGCTCGTTGATTTTGGCGGTCAAGCGCGCGGCACTCGAAGAGGTCGCCCGAGTCGTCGCGGAAATCGAGGCCGAAAATGCGGCGCCGCGAACGCGCCGTGCCGCACTATCGCGCCAAGAAGCGTCGCCGCCGCCTTCGACGGCCCCGTCGCGGCGCGGACGGTCGGCCGATGAACGGCTCCTCGAATACGTGAAGGGACATCCGGGCGAACGCTCGGAAAAGGTCCGCGCGGCACTTGGATTTTCGCGAAGCGAGATGCAGGCGCTCGTAAAGAAGTTGCTCGCCGCGGGCAAGCTCAAGGGCGAAGGCGACCGTCGCGCAACCCGCTACTTCGTTAGGTGAACAGCGAGCCCCTGGTGGCGACGGGCTACGCCGAACGCCGCTCGGTTCCTCACTTCACCATACACCACGCGAGGAGCAGTCGAGCCGCGACGTCGTTGGCGTCGAGCTCGGCCCAGGGGCTCCCCGCGTCGACGCCCGCGACGAGCGCAGCGGTTCCGAGCGCGCCCGCGGGATCGGTCAGCTTCACGACGAGCGCGCCGACCCCGCGAGCGTGAGAGCGACGCAGGATCTCGCCGACGATGGCGTCGTCGCCGAGCGACGCGGCGCGCGGTTCGGCGAGCAACGCAGACAGCGCAGGTCCCGCGTCACCCGAAGCGACGACGAGCGCGCCCTTCCCTGCTCGGCTCGTTGCACAGACGGCTTCGGGACTCGGCGCGCCAGATTGATTCGACCATCGCAGTCGCAACTCCGTCACGGCACCCTCGAACCCGGGCAAGGTGCCGCGTGAACGAGACAGGCGCGCATCGCCGACGAAATGACGAAATGGGAGAGCGATGGCTGGGATGGCGCCTATTTCGACGAGGGAGCCGGTGGCACGGCACAAAGCGGCGCCGTCTCCGGCCGGCGAAAGAACGAACCCTTCCGGTCGCTCGTCGTTCAAGACGCCCAGCGACGCCACCATTCCGAGGCCGCGATCGACGTCGGTGACCCACGACGCGATCCGCGCGACGTCCGCATCGCGAAGTCGATCGCCGAACAACGCGCGCACCCGTGACAGCACCGCCGATGGATCGAACGACGCCGAACGACGCCACACGACCGCCGCTTCGGTCGTAGCGGGGAGCGTGGCGACGACCGAGAGATCTCCGGACGCGAGCGCATCGGTGAACGCGCGCGTCGCGCCGGTGGCCTCGGGCTCGAGGTCGACGCGCGCGCGAAATGGCGGCTCGACCAAGGCGGCGCGAACGTGCACCCGCGCCGTCGATTCGAGGAGCGCACGGATTTCGTCGGAGGCGCCGGAGAGCGCGGCGATCACGGCCGCCGGATCGCCGAAGTCCGGCGCGCGCCCTCCGTGCAGACGTCGATTCGCGTCGTCCGCCGCTTCGAGCGCGGCGCGTTCCGCGACAGCGAACCGATCGATCGACGACGAGATGACGCCGGCGAGCGCCGTTCGCGGCACCGTGAGCTCGAGATCGTCGCCGTCCGCAGGCATTGCCGCGGAGCGTGCGACGTAGCCGCCCCCGAGGCGGAGCGCGTCCGGGTTCGGCGAGAGCAAGAGCACGTTGCCCGCGACGCCGAGCGCCACGTCGGCTCGACCCGCCTTCGAATGAAGCAACGTGACGGCGTGAGCCAGGTCGGGCTCGGCGGTGAACGTCGCGTCGGCGCCGTTCGTGGTGGCGGCCAGGAACTCCTTGCCGTTCGTCACGGCGACGCCGAAGATCCATTCCGGCGCTGCGTCGAGCTCGAGTGCCGCAAGCCGAACCGGGACGTCACTCTCGACGAGGCCCGCAACCAACGGCGACAGTCCGGCGACCGTCGTGATCGTCAGCGGCAAAGTCGAGGGCGCAGCTGCGGCGCGCTCGCCGAAGAGCGCGCGGAGCCGTGTCCACACGCGTTGCGGACGACGAAGTACGCCTTCTGCGACGAGCTCTTTCGGGGCGACGACCGGCGCCGCGACCGGCTCGGTCGATCTCGCCGGCGCCGGTTCTGCCCGCGTCGATCGGCGATGACACCCCGTCGCGACGCTCGCGACGAACAGAAGCGCGAGCACACTCGGACGCCCACGATGCAACGGCGACTCGAACCGCGAATCGCTCGCCCGACTAGAACGGAATATCGTCGTCGGATCCGCCGCCCGCTCCGCCGCCGTATCCGTCGTCCAAGGCTTCTCCGCCCTCATCGGGTGCTGCCGGTGCTGGCTCCGAGCGCCCGCCGCCGTAACCCCCGCCGCCGCCACCGCCACCGCCGCGACCACCGCCGCCGCCTTCGGATCCACCGCCGCGACCGGCCAGGATGATGTTGTTCGCGACGACCTCGGTCTTGTAACGCTTGTTACCGTCGCGATCGTCGTAGCTCGACGTGCGAATGGCGCCCTCGATGAAGAGACGCGTGCCCTTGGTGAGAAACTTTCCGAGCGCTTCCGCCCGCTTTCCCCAGAGCACGACGCTATGCCACTCGGTGCGCTCTTGCCGCGCCTTGTTGCGATCGAGATACGACTCGGTCGTCGCCAGGCGCATTTTCAGCACCGACTGGCCGCCGCTCGTCATCTTCAACTCCGGATCTGCGCCCAGATTTCCAAGGAGCATTACCCGGTTCAGACCTTCCGCCATCTCATCGCCTCCGAGAACGTTTCGAGAGGTGTGGTCGCGGGCGGACCCGGCGTCAAGAATGGTCTGACAAAGTGCGTCCGCCTTCACGGGGGCGCGAAACGCGGCCGCGGTATTACGGGACCTGGGGCAGCTTCAACCGCCGCGGTGGCGTGTCGAGCTCGTCGAGCATCCGAACGATGTCTTCGCGAATGCCGACCAACGCTTCGCGCGTCTTCATCTGCGCGCTCTTCTCCGGAGGCCGACTTTCGATGGGCGGCGCGCCAGGCTCTCTCAGCTTCTTCTTCGCGCCGGCGATGGTGAACCCCTGATTTTTCAGGAGGTCTTTCACCTTGAGCAACCGCTCGACGTCGCGCCGCGAATAGACGCGCTGACCCTTGTGCGACTTCTGCGGGCGGATCGAGCGAAACTCCGACTCCCAATAGCGGAGCACGTGCGGCTGCACCCCGACGATGTGCGAGACTTCGCCGATCCGGTAGTAAAGCTTGACGAGCTCGTGCGGCAAGCTCACCGCCGGCTACTCGTCTCGGAGCGGGGCGGCGCCGTTGCTCGCCGGGCTCGGGGGATGCTCGTCGTTCAACGCTTGCTTCAAGAGCTGACTCGCCTTGAAGTTCAAGACGCGACGCGCCGTGATGACGATGGGGTCGCCCGTCTGGGGGTTTCTCCCCTGACGCTGTCGCTTGTCGCGGAGCACGAAATTTCCGAAGCCGGAAATTTTGATTTTCTCTCCGCGCCCCAGCGTCTCCTTCATCGTTTCGAAAACCAAGTCCACGAGATCGGCAGACTCCTTCTTCGAGAAGCCACCGAGCTTCGTATAGACCGCTTGAACGATGTCGGCCTTGGTCATCAGGACCCCCTTGCGGAGCTCATCAGGCCCGCGGCAGGCGCGACTCTCGTGCTGGAACCGTAACCAGCGGCCGGGATTGAGACGTGCTCCACCAACGGGCAGTACCCAAACGTAGTTCGATGATTACCGATGGGTGGCAAAAAGTCCACTCCTCTGGCACGTTTGGGAAGTTTCTTGCTGGTTTTTGCTCCGGGGTGTGCGCCCCCGGGCGCCTGGCCTAGGCCGCGCGGACGGCGCTCGCCCCGGCTTCCTCGACGCTCGGCGCTGCAACACGGTCGGCCGTCGCGTGCGGCGTGGCGAGGCGCTGGCCGAGCTGTTCCGAGGCGACGAGCCACGCGACCACGCCGTAGCCCATGGTGAAGAGGAACGCGAATGGCGTCGCGAACCAGTGCCGCGTCTCGATCGAGGCGATGATGCTCGCGAACGAGACCAGGCAGAGCCCGATCTCGACGAGGGGCAAGCGCGCGTATTGCCAGTAGCGCCCGGCGACCGCGCCGCGTTTCGGCGTACGGACGAACTCGCCGGCCATCGTGCCCATGCCGTCCACGACGGCGCGCGTGAGATGCGGACTCAGCCCGGCACCGAGCGCGATGAGCGCAGGTAACCGCCTGAAGGCCTCCCACACCGTTCGGCCCTGGGCCGTCTCGGCCATCGAATAGAACGTGACCAGTGAACCGGTCGCGCCCATGCAGAGCGGCAGATCGATGATGAGCATCGTGCGGCCGTCGGTGACCGGAAGGACGATGAGCGCCGGCAAGAGCAAGATGCTGAGCAACAGCGTCAACGGATACGCAAAATGCGGGAGCATGTGAAAGCTCGCCTCGACGCGCTGTCCGACCGTCAGCGGCGCGGTGAGCACGCGGCGGAGGAGCTTTCGTGCCGTCTGCACGGTGCCCTTCGCCCAGCGGTACTGCTGCGCGCGAAACGCGCTCATCTCGGCGGGCAGCTCGGCCGGCGTGACGACGTCCTCACGATAAATGAAGCGCCAGCCCTTGAGCTGCGCGCGATACGACAGATCCAGATCTTCGGTGAGCGTGTCGTGCTGCCACCCGCCGGCGTCGGCGATCGCCGTCGCGCGCCAGATGCCGCCCGTCCCCGAAAAATTGAACATGCACCCCGACCCGAAGCGCGCGCGATTCTCGACGAGGTGATGTCCGTCGAGCATCAACGCTTGAACGCTGGTGAGGAGGCTCTCGTCGCGGTTCAAGTGCGCCCAGCGCGTCTGCACCATGCCGACCTTCGGGTCTCGGAAATCCCCGATCACGGCGCGAAGAAAATCGGGCTGCGGGACGAAGTCGGCGTCGAAGATCGCGACGAACTCGCCCTTGGCTTGCCGAAGGCCGAACTCGAGCGCGCCGGCTTTGTAGCCGACGCGATTGCTGCGCCGAAGATACACCGCGTCCACGCCTTGCTCGCGCAACTCGGCGACCTTGCGACGCGCGAGCGCTTCCGTCTCGTCCGTCGAATCGTCGAGCACCTGGATCTCGAGGCGATCACGCGGGTAGTCGAATCGCGCTACGGCATCGAGCAGACGCTCCACGACGGTGGCTTCGTTGAACAGCGGGAGCTGCACCGTCACCGTCGGAACGTCGTCGCCGAGCGCCGGCGCGCGCAATAACGCGGCGCGAAGTTGCTTCCGGAACCGCACGCACAACCACACCAAATGTGCGCGGTGCACTCCGTAAGCACAAAGAAGGAGCAAAACCGCGAAATACGCGACTAAAAACACTAGCATGGGCAGCCGTTCAGTAACATCGACGGCCGGCGTCAGTTGTCATCGGGATGTAATTCTTTGCACGGCCTTGTCTATGACAATATATGTAACATTTACGGCACCTTAACTGCACGCCGCGACGCATTATTTTTGCTCGAATTGACGAGATCCGTCGGGGATCGCGACGCGCTGCGGCGAACCCCGACGCCCCAGGCCATCGAGCGCCGTTGGCCGATGTTGAGCGGTGTCGTGGAGTTCAACGGCTTCCGCCCCGGTAGTGGTAGGACCGCGGCGCAATGGCGACGGCGATCTTCGAAGCCGGGTCTCCCGACGTCCTCTACGTCATCGACTTCAGCGGTTACGTGTTCCGCGCGTATCACGCGATCGCGCCGCTGAACGGACCGACGGGCGAGCCCACACAGGCGGTGTTCGGCACCGTGAACATGCTCGAGCGCCTCGTGCGTCAGCGACGGCCCGCGCTCCTCGCCGTCGCGATGGACTCGAAGACGCAGACCTTTCGCAAGGAAATCTACGCCGAGTACAAGGCGCATCGGCCGCCCCCGCCCCCCGATCTCGCGCAGCAGATGCAGCGCTCACGAGAGATCGTCGAGGCGTTCAACATTCCGATCTTCCAGAAGGACGGCTTCGAAGCCGACGACTTGATCGCCGCCGCCGTCGCGCAGGCACGCGAGCATTCGATGCGCGTCGTCGTGGTGAGCGCCGACAAGGACTTGATGCAGCTCATCGGCGACGACGTGCAGCTCTGGGACACGATGCGCGACAAGGTGTTCGGTCCGGAGGAAGTGCTCGAGCGATTCGGCGTTCCGGTGCACCAGGTACGCGATTGGCTGGCGCTCACCGGTGACGCCTCGGACAACATTCCCGGCGTGCCGTCGGTCGGTCCGAAGACGGCGCGCGATCTGCTCGTCGAGTTCGGAACCATCGACGGCGTTTACGAGCACCTCGATCGGATCGCGAAGAAAGGGCTCCGCGACAAACTCACGGAAAATCATGCCGCCGCGCTCTTGAGCCGCGAGCTCGTCACGCTCCGCACCGACGTATCCGTCGTGTTCGAACCGGAAAAGCTCCGCTACGGCGGTCGCGACGTGGCGGCTCTCCGCCGCCTCTATGGCGAGCTCGGGTTCTTGAAGCACCTCGCCGCGCTCGAATCCGAAAAAGAGCAGCTCTCGCTCCGTCCACTCGGCGAGCCGCAGCGCCCATCGGCGAACCCGCCGCCGGATGCCGCGCCGAGCGTCGTCGCGGTCACGACGGTGCTCGACCTCGAGCAATTGACGGCCATGGTGAGCGAGCTCCGAAAATCCGACCGCGTCGCGGTGCTCGTCGAGACCACCGACACCGCCGCCGTGCGCGCGGAGCTCGTGGGCCTGTCGTTTTCCGATCGCCCCGAGCGGGCGTTCTACGTTCCCCTCGG
>DATBBD010000289.1:0-5121 GCA_036271175.1 Polyangiaceae bacterium
TAGAGGTAGAGCTAAGGCTAAAGTTAGAGGTGAAGGGGGCAGGCGCGCCGGCGCTCTAGCTTTAGCCCTCGCTTTCTCTCGCCCCCTCAAGACGCGCCGCGTGGCGAACCGCCGAGCAGAACTGGTGCACGCGCCGCCGCCGCGAGGCAACCCCCCCCTTTCCCTTCCCGCTTTCGCCCTAGCCCTTAGCCTTAGCCTTAGCCTTAGCCTTAGCCCTAGCTCCCGAACCGAAACGCGGACACCGCGGTGTTCATCGGTTCGTCGTGGAACACGCGCGCGGCGGGGTCGTCCCCGGCGGCTCCGGCGGCAACCATGAGCGGAATCAGGTGCTCTTCGCGCGGGTGGGACTCGCGCGCCGAGGGGGCGCGTTGCCAGTCGATGAGCGACTGCTCGCGTTCCTTCGGTGGCTTCGTGATCGCGTCGGCGAGCCAGGCGTCGAAGCGCAGGCTGTCGTCGTGGCCGCGGCCGGTCATGAAGCCGCGCATGTTGTGATAGCTCATGCCGCTGCCGACGATGAGCACGCCTTCGTCGCGGAGCGGCGCGAGCGCGCGACCGATCGCGAGGTGCTCGGCCGGATCGAGGCGCCGTTGCAGCGACAGTTGCACCGTCGGGATGTTCGCGTCGGGGAACGCGACCTTCAACGGAACGAACACGCCGTGGTCGAAGCCGCGCGCGTCGTCGCTCTTCGTTTCGATGCCGCGCGCGTCGAGCAAGGCTCTCACCCTACCGGCGAGCTCGGGCGAACCCGGCGCCGGCCACGTGAGCTCGTAAGTGTGCGGCGGAAACCCGTAGTAGTCGTAGACGAGCTTCGGCGCTGGCGACGTGGTCACGGTCGGCGCGTCCGTTTCCCAGTGCGCGCATACGACGAGGAGCGCTTTCGGTCGTTCCGGCAGCGAAGCGTCGATGCTCTTCAGCCAATCGGCCGTCTTGGTCCACGTGTCGCGTGGGCCCATCGTCCAATCGATGAAGAAACACGGGCCTCCGCCGTGCGGAATGTAAAAGGTCGGCTGTCTCTTGGCGTGTGCCATCTCGTTACTCTGCTCATGCGGCGCGGCCCACACAAGCCGCCGTTTCGACAACGCATTGTTTCACCACGGGCGACGATCGAACTCTGGCGGTTTTTTGGGGGTGGCGGCCGTCTCTTCGGACGCTTAAGCATCGGGGAATGCGCTTCGACGATGAGCACGAGAGCCCCGACCTCATCGATCGACGTGGCGAGGAGCCGGCGCAAGCCGGGCTCGGCATGGGGAGCCTCCTGTTCTTCATTCCGCAGCTTCTGCGCATGCGATACGGCTGGGTCGTTCTTCTGGGCGGCGCGATTCTTTACTTCGCACGCGGCGCGCTCTTGCCGAGCACACAGTCGCTTCACGATGGGACCGGGACTCAACAAAGCGCGCAAGCCGAGACGCCGGAAGTGCACTTCGTCGCGTTCGTGCTCGACGACGTCCAGGCGAGCTGGGAAAAGCAATTCGCCGCGAACGGAGCCGCGTATCGACACGCCAAACTCGTCCTCTATACGGACTCGACGCGCACCGGGTGCGGCAACGGCGATGCGGCGACCGGACCGTTTTATTGTCCGGAAGACGAGCACGTGTACATCGACCTCGGGTTCTTCCGTGAGCTGAGCGATAGGCTCGGCGCTAAAGGCCAGTTCGCGCAGGCGTACGTCGTCGCGCACGAGCTCGGGCATCACGTGCAGAAGCTCCTCGGGACGAGTCAGAAGGTCGAAGCCATGGGGAACACGAAGGGCGCGACCGGCGCGTCGGTGCGGCTCGAGCTCCAAGCCGACTGCTACGCGGGCATCTGGGCGCGTTCCACGCAGCAGCGCGATCTTCTCGAGGCGGGTGACATCGACTCGGCGCTCGGCGCGGCCGCGGCGGTCGGTGACGATCGTCTGCAGCGCGCGGCGACCGGGACGGTGAGCCCCGAATCCTGGACGCACGGCTCCGCCGCGGAGCGAACGCGCTGGTTCCGCAAGGGACTAGAGAGCGGGACGATTCCGGCTTGCGACACCTTCGCCGCGACCGCGCTCTGAGTAAAAGCGCGCCGCGTAGCGATAGCCACCCCAGCCGATCGCGACGCCGAGGAGTGCGCCGAACGCGACGTCCGATGGATAGTGCACGCCGAGGTACACCCGCGACGCGCCGACCGACACGGCCCACGCGAACATGGCAAACGCGCCGAGAGGCGCCCAACGACTCTTCGCCGACTTGAAGAGCCACAGCGCGACGAACATCGCCGTCGCGAACGTGACGGTGGTGTGCCCGCTCGGAAATGAAAAAGTATTCGGCGCGTCCCAGAGCGGACGGATCTCCGAGAGCGTGAACGCGGGTCGCAAGCGACGGAACGTGTATTTCATCGCCGTCACCAGCACCCCGACGAAGAGCATCGTTCCCCCGAGGACCAAGCCGGCGGGCCGCGTCCGTCGTTCGACGAGGAACGGAACCAGGGCGAGCGTTTCCCACCAGTTTCCCGACGTCGTGATCGCGATCATCACGAGCGTGAGCCAATGTGGCGACGCGCCGCCGTAGACGAGGTGCATCGCGCGAACGTCGAGGGGAAAGAGCAGTTCACTCACCCGCGGCACCGGGCGAGGCGAGTCGTTCGAGTCGAGGCACGTCGCTATTCTGGCACTTGCCGGCGATCGTTGCATCGCGGTCTGACGCGCGTACGCTTCCCGCGATGACGACCGCCGTGGAAGCCCAACGTCCTCCGGTCGTCGCGGCGAACCCCGACGAATTCGAAGCGTTGCTCACGGCTTCCGGCGATGCGCTCGTCGTCCTCTACATGTGGGGTCCGGATTGCCCGAATTGCGACTTCTTCGCGACGCGCTTGCCGGCGCTGCTCGACGCGCTGTCGGGGGTGCTCGTCACGTTCGTGAAGGTCGACGTCTACGCGCACCCCGAGCTCGCACGGCGGTACGGCGTGTACGGCATTCCGCATTTTCTGTTCTTCAAAGGTGGGCGCCGAGTGGGCAAAATGAGCGAGTTTCGCGGCGACGCGTTCTTTCTGTCGGTGGTCCGCGAACAAGCCTGATTCGCCGGTGAACTTCCGGGCATCTGCCTCGACCCCCTGGGGCCGGCTAGTCTCGGAGCATGGACGCGAAGCTCCTCATCGACGCGATCGTCCGGCAGACCACCGTGCTCATCGCTCAGCTTTCGACGTCCGCCGGAATTCGCGCGCCGCTCGCGCACGTCGCCGACCAGGTCTTCCTCGATCTCGCGTCCGAGATCGAAGCGCAGGGCGTCGGTCGCAAGGTGGTCGCGGACATGTTCGGCCTCGCGCTCCGGAGCTACCAAAAGAAGGTCCAGCGATTGACGGAAAGCGCGACCGTCCGCGAGCGCACGCTGTGGGAAGCCGTTCTCCAGTTTCTCTCCGACCACGGCAGCGCGAGCCGCGAAGAGATCTTCGACAAGTTCAAGCGCGACCCCGAACACGACGTCGCGGCCGTCCTCGCCGATCTGGTGAGCCAGGGGCTCGTCTATTCGACCGGCAAAGGACGCACGGCCGTGTACGGGGCGTCGTCCGAGCTCGATCGCGGCCGCATCGCCGGACATGCTCGACACGAGAGCGCCACGGGGATGGTTTGGGTTGCCCTTTATCGGCGGGCGAGCACGCGGGAAGAGCTCATCGCGAGCTTGCCGTTCGATCCCGCTCTCGTCGACGAGGCGATCGCGACGCTCGTCGCGGAGGGCCGGGTGCGGCGCGACGGCACTCGATTGTCGGCCGAGACGTTTCTCGTCCCGGTGGGCTCGGAGCAGGGGTGGGAAGCCGCGGTGTTCGATCACTTCAGCGTCGTGGCCAACGCGATCGCCGCCAAAGTGCGGCGCGGGCCGCGCTCCGTGTCCACCGACGTGGTCGGGGGCGCGACCTTGACCTTCGAGATCAGCGCCGGGCACCCGTTCGAAAAAGAGGTGTACGGCCTCCTCGCGCACGTGCGGCGCGACGTGAACGATCTGTGGGCTCGCGTGATGCAGCACAACGAAAAGCATCCGGTCGACGACGACCAGAAAACCAAGGTGGCGTTCTATTTTGGTCAGAACGTCGAAGGGACGGAGGACGCCGTCCAAGAGGAGACCCCGTGAAAATTCTTAGAATTCTGACCGCAAGCATGGCCCTTTACTCGGTCGTCGTGGCCTGCGCGGGCACGACGATTCAGTCGGGGAGCAACTCGAACTGGCTCGAGGAGTGCGCCGTATCGGGCGACTGCGCGACCGGCCTCGAGTGCTTCTGCGGCGTGTGCACGAAGGCGTGCACCGCGTCGACCGATTGCGCCGCGGCGCCGAGCGGCACGAGTTGCATCGCGGCGTCCTCGGCGGCGTCGTGTTCGTCCTCGGGATCGGCGTGCGTGGCGCAATGTTCGACCAACGCCGACTGTTCGTCGTTCGGTGCCGGCGCGACGTGCGCGTCCGGTGTCTGCAAAAAAGCGACGAAGACCACCGAGCCGCAGGGCGACGCGGGCACGACCGGGACCGGGAGTCACTTCCTCGACGTGTGTCTCGCCGCGTCCGATTGCTCGAATGGATACACGTGCGATTGCGGCGTCTGCACGAAGGCGTGCACCGCGACGAGCGACTGCTCCGGGCTCGCGCCGGGCGCCACGTGTGCAACGAGCGTCCCTGTGACGTCGCTCTGCGAGCTCACGTCGTCCATCCAATCACCTTGCGTGATCGAGTGCACGACGGACGGCGATTGCAGTGGCCTCGGTTCGACGGCGGTTTGCTCGGCGGGGTGGTGTCGTCGACCGTCGATCGTTACCACGTCCGATGGAGCGGTAGTGACCTGTGACGATCGAGCAGCGGCGCTCAGGGCAATGCTGGATCCGATCGTCGGCAGCGCACTCCTCAGCGCGGACACTTCGTGCAAGGTCGACCAGGATTGCACGACCGTCAGTTTGAGCAATGCCTGCTATGGGGACGGGTGCGACGGCGCCTACGTGTCCCAGCGCGGCGCAACGACCGTGTCTGCCGAGCTCGCGAAGCTTCAGGCGCAGCAGTGCGATACCGTTTTCAAAGCCGGATGCGTGGGCCCGGGACCGATCAATTGCCCCGCATTCCCCAACGCCGGCTGCGTGAACGGCACCTGTCAGGGAATGGGTCTGACGACCGGCCCTGTCGACGC
>DATBBD010000290.1:0-3875 GCA_036271175.1 Polyangiaceae bacterium
ACGCCCACGACGTGCGGCGACGGCAAAGCGCAAGGCACCGAGCAGTGCGACGACGGTAATTTCGATCTCGGCGACGGCTGCACACCGTTCTGCAAGCTCGAGCCGACGTGCACCGCGGGGCCATGCGTCTCGAAATGCGGCGACGGTATCCTGCTCGGCAACGAGAAGTGCGACGACGGCAACGTCCAGGACGGCGACGGCTGTTCGTCCACCTGCACGGTGGAGACCGGCTTCAAATGCACGCAGCCGCCGCTGCCTGCGCAGATCAGCTTGCCCCTCGTCGTGCGCGACTTCGAGGGGCTCGATCCGCTGCCATCGGTCAACCCCGGGCCGCCACCCGATTACTCACAGCCGAACCACGTCGACTACGAGCTCGTCGACACGGAGCCGTCGGGACTCGAAGATGGCCAGAACGGCCACGACCGCATCGTGCGCAGCGGCGCGGGTTCGACGGCGACGGGGCGCGGTCTCGATCTCGGACAGCCCGGCGAGACGTTCGACATTCAGCACCTCGACGGTAGTTTGATCGCGACGGTGCCCCTCGCGGGTAAGCCGGTCTACGCGCTGACGCGCGCTCAGTGCGACAAGACGGCGTTGCCGTCCACCGCGAACAACTGGGACAAGTGCACGGTCACGACGATGGACGCCGACTCGTTCCACAGCTGGTACGTCGACCACGACCCGGCCGGCAAAGTGATCACGACGTGGCCCAATTTCCTTGGCCGCGGCAAGACGGCCGTCTCGTCGCTGACGCTCCTTCAAGGCACCTTCGACGAAACGACCGCCGCGTTCACCGCGGGCGGAGCGTCGTACACGTTCGACAGTCGCTACATGAAGATCGACGGATCGACGCCCGCGGTGATCACCGGCACGAGCCCGCCGATCGCGACGCGCGGGTTCTTCCCCGCCGACGGCCTCGCTCCGGCGAGCGGGACGACCTGCAGCGGCAACGAGAAGCACAACTTCCACTTCACGAGCGAAGTGCTCTTCTGGTTCCAATACGACTCGACGCAGACGCCCCATCTCCAGTTCAGCGGCGACGACGACGTCTGGGTGTACGTGAACGGTCATCTCGCGCTCGACATCGGCGGCATTCACGGCCGCACGGTCGCCGACTTCGACATCAACGCCGCGAACGCGACGGCGTGGGGCCTTTCGAACGGCAACGTGTTCGAGATCGCGGTGTTCCAGGCCGAACGAAACCAGTGCGATTCGAATTACTGGCTCACGCTCCAGGGCTTCAATGCATCGAAGAGCGTCTGCCAGAGCACGTGCGGCGACGGCATCATCGCGAGTGACGAGCTCTGCGACGACGGCCCGAACAACGACACCTCGAACCCACCCGGTTACGGGAAATGCGGCCCCGACTGCAAGACGCGCGGCCCGCATTGCGGCGACGGAAAAGTCGACGCGGGTCACGAAGCTTGCGACGACGGCGTGAACACGACCGTCTACGACGCCACCGGGAAAGGCTGCGCGCCGGGATGCGTGAAGCCGCCGAGCTGTGGCGACAAAATCATCCAATCGCCGACCGAGCAATGCGACGACGGCGTCAACGACGGGAGCTACGGCGGATGCACTGCCGCGTGCAAGCTCGCTCCCCGGTGCGGCGATCGCAAGATTCAGAAGCAATTCGGCGAAGAGTGCGACGACGGCCCGGCCGGAAGCGCGACGTGCTCCACGACGTGTAAGCAAACGCTTCCCCAGTGAGGGCTGCGGCGTCTTCACGAGGCAAGCGCAAAAAACGGACAGCGCAGCGCACGCGGGCCACGCACGGCGCACCGGGCATGCGCGGCATACGCAAATGATCCAGTCGCGCCGGATCCGTTTGAAGGGCTTTCGCCGAGTGTGTATCGTCGTGGCGTTAGGCAAGGGCAGCGCAAGACCTCGACCTGATTGATGACGATCTAGTCCATGCCCGCTTCATCCCGCGAGGGCGCGCCGGGTCTCTCCGCGCGAGCTCGCCGCATTGCATCGTCCGGCCCGTCGTGGTCGACGCCTCGGTTCGCGCGCGTGTGCGACCACGTGGGTGGTCGCCATTTCGGCGTGTTCCGTGAAGGCGCGCGACGATCAGGCAAGCTCGAGGCCTCCGTGTTCCGCGACCCAATGAATCGCGGTATAAAGATAAGTTCAGCATGATCGCAGGGTTCAACATCGTCCTTGGAGTGCTCGTCTATCGGCTGCGGAAGCTCGAGATGGCGAACTTGGCGGCCGGCGCGTCGATCGCCATCGCGCTTCACCTCGGCATCGGCGACGTCGCATACCGGACCGTCTACGCCTTCGTCCTGAACGTCCTCGTCTACCTCAACAACGACTACATCGACGTCGGCATCGACCTGAAGAGCGCCGACAAGGACAACGCCAAATCGCGCTATCTCGCGGACCACATGGGCGCGGCACTCGGCGCGCAGTGGATGCTCGCCGCGCTGCTCGTGGTCGCGGCGGTCGTTCACGAGATCGGTCTCTTGGTTCCGTTGGTTACCGGGGGCGGTATTTGCATCTGGTACTCCGCGGTTTTGAAGCGACGTCCTTACCTCGACATCCTGTCGATGATGCTCTGGGGCCTCGCCATGCCGCTCTGTGGAGTGCCGATCACGAGCGCACTCGGGTTCGCGATGGCCTTCCAGCTCGCGCTATTCTCCGGCGTTTTCGAGAGCATTCAGGTGATGCGAGATGCCGACGAGGACGCCGAGGAAGAAGGCGTTCGCACGACGGGCGTCGTGCTCGGAAAGGCAAAGACGCTGCTCCTCGCGCGTGTAATCATGGTCGCGTCGACGGCATATGCAGCGCTGGTGCTGCATCCCGTCGCGGCATTGATCAGCGCCGGCGCGTTTTTCGTCCCTTTCGCTTCGGACCGGGTCGAAAAGTACTGGACCCGCGTCAAACTCGTCTACGGATTCACTTGGCTCTTCATTTGCGGTTGGGTCTTCTTTCACGGGGGCACGTCGGGGCTGTTCTGGTCCCTCGACGGCCATCTCCGCTTGTTCTGAGTGACTCGGCTCGGGGGCGAGCATGAACGTCGAGGGCACGAGCGACGTGCTCGTCATCGGCGCCGGCCCGACCGGGTGCGCGGCGGGGATCGCCCTCGCGCGTGCCGGCGTCGACGTCGCCGTGGTCGACCGCGCCACGTTTCCCCGCGACAAGACGTGCGGTGACGCCGTTTCCAACGACGGCATGGCGCTGCTCGACGCGCTCGGCGCGCGCGCCGCGGTCGAGAGCGCGCCACACGCCATCGTCCGGCGCGCCGTGGCCGTCTTTCCGGACGGCACGCGCATCGGCCGCGACTACGACCGCGCGGGCTACATCGTTCCACGGCTCCGCCTCGACGACTGTCTACGGCGTGCGCTCGAAGCATCGGGAGCGCGTCTTTTTCAAGGGCACCGCGTGAGCGCGCTCCGTCGCGACGGCGCGCGCGTCGTCGGCGCGACGGGCAGCGACTTCGACTGGTCGGCGAAAGTGGTGATCGCCGCCGACGGCTACGGCTCGGTCGGCCTCGACGCCATTTCCGAGCCGGCGCCGAAGGGCCGTTACCTCGGCGTCTCCGCGACCGCGTACTACCGCAACGTCGATTTTCCGTTCGGCACCGAGACCGCCGATCATTTTTTCGATCGCGAGCTGCCGTACGGCTACGGCTGGATCTTCCCGGCCGTCGACGGCGTCGCCAACATCGGTGTGTATCAGCGCTCCGACGTTTACGCGCGCGTCGGAACGAAGCTCAAGGACCTGCTCCACGGCTTCATCGAGCGGCAGCGGCCCCGGCTTGCGCACGCAGACCCCGTCGGCAAGTTCCGCGTCTGGTCGCTCCCGATCGCGCCGCGGCCCATGCCGGTGAGCGCGCCCGGATTGCTCTTGGCCGGCGACGCCGCCGGCTTCAT
>DATBBD010000291.1:0-20483 GCA_036271175.1 Polyangiaceae bacterium
GATGGTCGCGAGCGGCGTCGCCGTCTTCGCCCTGCCCAAGTACAAGGAAGCACAGGTAAAAACCGCCGAGACCGGCGCGCGCGTGATCCGCTCCGCGGTTCAAGATTGGCAGCGCGTCAACAACGAGTCGACGTGCCCGACGATGAGCCAGCTCGTCCAGGAGAAGCACATCGACTCGGCTGCGAACACGGCCGATCCCTGGAACGAGGCGTACATCCTGACGTGCACGGACGACGACGTCATCGTCATGTCGAAGGGGCCCGACAAGAAGAAGGGCACCCCGGACGACATCCGCGTGCCCAAGGGTCAGCTCGCCGGGGAGAGCGGTTGATCCGGTCCGCGCCTCGAACGGGCGCGCATCCAGAGTGAGTGACCATGACGGTTGCCGGACCTCCGACCCGCGCGCTCGCGCGACCTCGCGAGGGCGGCTTCACGCTCGTGGAGCTGCTCATCGCGATCGCGCTCATGTCGCTGTTGTTCGGCGTCATCGTGTCGGGGTCCGGGATGTTCGGCGGCAGCCGTCTGCGCGCCGCCGCAGGGTTGATCGTCACCGGCGTCCGTATCGCCGTCACGCGATCCAACGTCACCGGCCACCCGGTGCGTCTGGTGTTCGATCTCGACCAGCAGCGTCTCATTCTCGAGGAGACCGCCGATCGGATGCTCCGCGTGAAGGAAAAGTCGGAGAGTGGCACCTCGGAGGGCGTCGCGGCCGGCGCGGATCCGGCGACCGCCGCCGAGAAGACGTCGCTCGAGTACGCCGACTCCATCGTGAAGGGGCCGCGAGCGCCGCGGGCGCGCTTTCGGCCCGTCAAGCTCGGCAACAACGACGACGGCGATCCGTCCAAGGGGCGTGAGCTGGGGACGAAGGTCGAATATCGCTCGGTCCAGACCGAACACGACGGAAAGGCGCGCACCAGCGGTCGCGCGTATCTCTATTTCTGGCCCGGGGGCGGCACCGAACGCGCCGTCATCCAGGTCGGGTCGCAAGGCGGCGACGACGTCCTTTCCGTACTCGTGAACCCGCTCACCGGGCGCGCGAACATTCAGCACGGCAAGGTCAACTACGAGGAGCCGCGCACCGAGGGCGACTACGGCATGCGGGAGAGCGAACGATGACCGCTCGCGCGCGGAGCGGGTTCACGCTTCTCGAGGTGCTGGTCGCGATCGCGATTTTGGGCCTCGGATTGACGGCGATCCTTTCCGCGCAGACCGGGTTGTTCGCGAGCTCGTCGTACGCCGAGAAGATGAGCGTCGCGACCGGCCTCATCCGCTGCAAAATGAGCGAGATCGAGCTGAAACTCACGAAGGACGGCTACTACCCGCTGGTCGACATGAAGGAAGAGGGCCCGTGCTGCGGCGACGAGCCCTTCGGCGGCTTTCAGTGCAAATGGAGGATCGAGAAGATCGAGCTTCCCTTGCCCCCGACGACGGTCGGCACGCTCGGCGGTCCCGGCGGCTTCGATTCGAACGGCAGCGGCGGCACGAGTGGCTCGGGAGGCGGCACCGGTACGAGCAGCTCCGCGAACGGCCTCGGACCGCTCGGCGCGCTCGCCTCGCTCGGCTCGAACAACGGTTCGTCGCTCGGACAAAACCCCGACCTCGGAGATGTGTCCAAGTTCCTTGCCGGATCGGGCCCCCCGAGCCCCGGGCTGGGCCCGACGCCCGGAAGCTTCGACAATACGGGCTCCGGCGGCAGCTTCGGGAGCGACTTCGGAAGCGGTTTCGGGAACGCGAGCGGCTTCGGGAACGGCCTCGGCAACAACGGCGTTGGCACGGGGTCGGGCGACGGCTTCGGCAACAACGGCGTCGGCACCGGCTCCGGCATGGGTTTCGGCAACAACGGCGTCGGCACCGGTTCCGGCATGGGCTTCGGCAGCGGCGCAGGCATACCGAGCGGAACCGGCTCCGGCAGCCTCTCGTCGTCGGGCGCCATGGGCGCGATGGGCACGCAAATGCTCGCGCCGCTCGTCATGGGCATCGTCTATCCGAGCCTCAAACCGATGCTCGAGGCCAGCATTCGCAAGCTGACCGTCACCGTCGAATGGAAGGAAGGCCGCAAGACGAAGAATCTTGCGGTCACTCAGTTCATCACCAGCCCTCAACAAGGCGGTCTCGATCCGCTCGCCGCGGCCGGGCTCGGCACCGCGGCCGATCAGGCGCTCGGCAACACCGGTTCGAAGACCGCGCCGGTCGGCACGGCGGGTGGCCTGCTCGGCGGCGGCCTGCTCGGCGGTGGGATCCTCGGGGGCAGCAGTTCGGCGGGCGGCGGCTTGCTCGGCGGGATCCTCGGCGGAGGGTCGTCACCGTGAGGGCGCCGAACGTGCGTCGCGCGTCGACTCGAGGGTTCTCCCTCATCGAGATGCTGATCGCCGTGGGCGTCCTCGCCGGCGTGTGCATGCTCATCTACAGCGCGTTCGCGGGGATGCGAAACAGCAAAGAGGGCGTCGCGCGCATGGACGATCGCTATCACGAGGGCCGCGAAGCGCTCCGGCGCATCGCCCGCGAGCTCTCGAGTGCGTACGTGTCGCTGCACCGGCCGCTCGATCAGACGTTGATGGTCGAGAAGACGGAGTTCGTCGGCGCGACGGGAACGCCCGCCGATCGCGTCGATTTCAACTCGTTCTCGTATGCGCGCTTCGACCGCAATGCGCACGAATCGGATCAATGCGAGCTCTCGTATTTCGGCTCGCCCGATCCCAAGCATGATGGCGTGACGGATCTGGTGCGGCGCGTGAACCCGCACCTCGATTTGAAGCCGGAAAAAGGCGGACGCTTCGACGTCTTGGCGTCGGACATCGATCTCTTCAAGCTGAAGTACCTGGACCCGCTCACGGGGCAATGGGTCGACACGTGGGACTCGAACGACACGCTGTCGCACCAGAACCAGCTTCCGGTGTTCGTCTCCGTGAAGCTCGTGCTGAACGGCGGGCGGCGCACCTCCTCGGGGCACGGCCAGGGCACCTTGCGCTTCGAGACCAAGGTTCAGATCCCGATGTATCAACCCCTGAGCTTCGCGATCGAATGACGGCGATTCCCGATTCCAGCGCAGGCGCTCCGGTGCCGCGGGCCCCTGCGAAGCGCGCGCGCAAGCGCAGCCGCGAGCGCGGCGTGGCGCTCGTGCTCGTCCTCGGCGCGCTCACGATCCTGACGGTTATGCTCACCGATTTTCAGGACAACACCTCGGCCGAGCTCGGCAGCGCGCTCTCGGCGAGGGACTCGTTGAAAGCCGAGTACGCGGCGCGCTCGGCGATCAGCCTGTCGCGGCTCCTCATCGCGTCCGAGCCGACGATTCGCAAGGTCATGGCGCCCCTGTTCATGATGATGGGCAGCGCGCCGCCGCAAATCCCGGTGTGGGAGTTCTCCGATCAGGTGCTCGGCGCGTTCAACGACAAGCTCGGCGCCATGAAGTTCTCGGCGCTCGCCAACGTGTCGCTCGACAAGGGGAAGAACCTCGGGCTCGAGGGTGCTGGCTTCGAGATCGACATCATCGACGAAGACTCGAAGATCAATCTGAATTCCCCGGTGCGCGATCCGTTGACGGCGATGCGGACGGCGGCCCAGATCATGGGGCTCATCAAAGCTCCCCAGTTCGACCCGCTCTTCACCGCCCGCGACGGAGACGGACAATATTCGGACAGGTTGGCGATCTGCAGCGCCTTGGTCGACTGGGTCGACATGGACCAGATCCAGACGAACTGCGACTTTACGAACCCCGCACCCTCGACCGCGACCGAAGACTCGTTCTATCAGCTCCTCGACCCGCCCTATTTTCGGAAGAACGCGCCGTTCGACAGCCTCGAAGAGCTGCGGCTCGTGCGTGGTATCGGCGACGATTTCTGGTCGACTTTCATCGATCCCGACCCCATGAATCAGCGGCGTCGCCCGGTCACCGTGTGGGGCACCGGCAAGGTCAACGTCAACACGGCGAACGCACAGACGCTCCTCGCGGTGGTGTGCGCGAACACCAACCCGCCGGCGAAGATGTGCCTCGACCCGCTCGAGGCGGCGAAGTTCATCGGCGTCGTGTCGCTCGTGCGGCAGTTCACGGCGGGCGCGCCGCTGTTCGGTTCCCCGAAGGGGTTCATCGCCGCGTTGAAGCAAACCAACCCGATGATCGGCCCCCTCCTCAAGATGATGGGGCTCGAACCGGTGACCTTCGCGTCGGAGTCCGAGGTGACCAAGTCGATCACGACGGAGAGCAAGGTCTTCAGCATCATCGCGACGGGCTACGTGCGATCCGGCAAGCGAGAGACGAAGGTCCGCATTCACTCGGTGGTCGATTTCCGGAGCGCGCCACCTCCGCCGAACGTGCTCGCCGCGCTGATGGCCGCCGGCGGCGGTTCGAACGGAGCGGCGGGCGCGGCGGGAGGCCTCGCCGGAGGTCTAGCGGGTGGCGGCCTCGCTGCCGGAGGACTCGCCGGCGCGTCCACGCCCAACCTCGCGTCCCTTCAGAGCTCGCTCTCGGGGCTGCCGTCGGGGTCGATCCCCGGGATCACGCCGCAAAATCTGCCCGCCGGAGCGACGAGCGACGCTTATAGCCAGCTTCTGGTTCCTAGTCCGGGCGGCAGAATCGTGTACTTTCACTTCGACTGACGGAAAACGGACATGGGTAAGCTCATCGGTCTCGATATTCGCGCTCGTTACGTACGAGCGGTGCTGCTGCGGACGAGCTATCGGCGGGTGACGCTCGAGTCGCTCGCGGAGATCGACCGGACTCAGCTTCCCGGCCTGGAAGAAGCCGTCCAAGCGTGTCTGCTGCCGCTCATCCCGCACAGCGATGGCGTCGCGGTTGCCGTCGACGGCGATCACGCATTCGTTCACCGGCTCTCGATGCCGTCGACGGCGCTGAAGCAGCTCGACGAAGTCGTGCCGTTCGAGCTCGAGGCGCAAGTGCCGGTCGAGTTCGACACGCTGGTCTACGACTACGTCAATCTGCCGCGCAAAGGGCCGGGGTCCAACATCGACGTGCTGGCGGCCGCGGTGCGCACCGAGCACGTGAAAGAGCGCATCGAGCTCGTCGCGCGCGTCGCCTCGCGAGAGGCGGACCGCGTCGGGGTCGGCGCGTTGCCGCTCGCGAATCTCGCGTCGATGGTCACCGAGCTCGACACTACCGGCGCCGTCGTGGTCGTCGAGCTGGCCGACGAGCGCTCGGAAGTGCTCGCGCTGTCGCGCGGATATCCGGGGTTCGCGCGCACCTTGTCGATCGGCGTGTCCGAGTTACCGCGATCCGCGCCGCGGCTCGCCGCGCAGCTGCGTCAAACGATGGCGGCAGCGGCGCTCTCCCTCGGTGCTCCGATCGAAGCCGTGTTCCTGACCGGCGGCGGCGCTGCAGCGAGCGGCGCCGAAGCGTACTTGTCGGCCGAGCTCGGGCTGCCGGTGTCGAGCCTGCCGCTCCCGCGACTCGACGGGATCGATCCGGACCAAGAGGCGGCGCTTCCCCGATTTTCGCGCGCGCTCGGGCTCGCTCTCGGTCTCCGCGGCCGCCCTCGCGACCCCGATTTGCGGCGCGGCGCGCTCTCGTACCAACGCGGGTACGCCTATTTGAAGGAGAAGGCGCCGCTGCTCGGAGCGCTCGCGGGCGTCATTCTCATCAGCTTCCTGTTCTCGACATGGGCCGAGCTCCGCTCGCTGGCCCACGAACACGAGAAGCTGTCCGCCGATCTCGGCGCGCTGACGAAGGACGCCCTCGGCGAGGAAGCGACCGACCCCGATGCGGCGAAGGAGGCGCTCGACAACGCCGCCGCGCGCGCCGAGAGCGACCCGATGCCGCACTACGACGGCTTCGATCTGATGGTCGAGCTATCGAAGGTCGTGCCGACGACGATCACGAGCGACGTCGAAGAGCTCGAGCTTTCTCGCGAGCATGCGAAGATCCGCGGCATCGTGGGTTCGGCGTCCGAGGCTCAGCAAATCGCCGATGGCTTCAAGCAGGACAAGTGCTTCGCCGATCCGAAAATCACCAAGGTGAGCCAGGTCGTGAACGGGAGCCGGCAGAAATACGTCTTCGAGGCCGACGTGAAGTGTCCGGAAGACGTGACGAACGACAAGAAGAAACCGGATAGCGACTCCGACCAGGCGGAGAAGTAGCCATGAGTCTCCGCGAGCGCATCGAGCAGCGCATCGAACAAATGGAGCCGCGCGAACAGCGGCTCGTGCTGATCTTCGGCGCGATCTTGGGTGTGATGGTGATCTTGCTCTTGCCGATCTTGCTGAGCACCATGGCCGCGTCGCGACGGAGCGACAACGACGCCATTCGCGAAGTGATCGCCGACATCGTCAACGCGCGGCCGAAGCTCGAGCAAGCCGACGCCGATCGGCAGAAAGTGCTCGCCCGCTACGGTAAGCCCGCGCCGCAGCTCGCCGGGTTTCTCGAACAGCTCGCCCAAGCGCACGGGATGGAGATCCCGGAAAGCCAGGACGAACCCGTCGCCAAGCGCGGCAAGAAATACGAAGAACGATCGACGAAGTTCGTTCTCCAGAAGGTCGGAATGAAGAATCTCGCGCTGTTTCTCGAGGCGATCGAGACGTCGGGTTACCCCGTTCGCGTTTCCGCTCTCGACCTTCGACGCCGCGCTACCGAACCGGATTCGTACGACGTGTCGATTGCCGTCTCGGCCTTCGACCGCAAGGAACCGGCGAAAAAGACGCCGCCCGCCGATAGCGCCGGTGCCGGCACCGACGAGAAAGCGGAGACCCCATGAGTCCGCGTCTTCGCCGCATCGCCGCGCTCGTCGGCTATCCGCTCTTCTACGTCGCCTGTTTGGTGTTCTTCGCGTACGTGTCGGCGCCGTGGGATCGAGTGAGGCGCGCGCTGGTCGATGCGTTCAACGCGAGCTCTCCCTTGCCGGTACAAATCGACAAGCTCACCTGGTCTTGGCATTTTCCCGGTGTCGCCGCGTCGGGCGTCCGGTTCGTGGGCAAATCACCGGGAGCCGACGCGAACGGCAAGGCGCGCCAGGCGCCGGAGTACGTCGTCGACGACATGTACGCGCGCGTGTCGGTGCTCCCCATGCTCTGGGGCACGCAGAAGCTCGGGTTTTCGCTCGACGGGTTCGGCGGGAACATCGACGGAACGGTGAAGAACTCGACCGAAGCGCGCGAGCTGGACCTGTCACTCTCCGGTGTCGACGCAGCGAAGATGCCGTATCTCGGCGATCTCCTCGGCGTTCCTTTGGGGGGCACCGTCGACGGGAAGATCGAGCTGAAGATGCCGCAGGGCAAGCTCAGCGCCGCAGAGGGCACCACCGAGCTCGAGATCGCCGATTTCACGATCGGCGACGGCAAAACGAAGATCCGCGACATGATCGCGCTGCCCAAGGTCAACGCCGGAAAGTTCGTCTTTCACGCCGACGTGAGCGAGGGCACCGTGAAGCTCACCGAGCTTTCCACGTCGGGGCCGGACCTCGAGGTCGTCTCCGACGGCAGAATTCGGCTGCTCGATCAGTTCGAGTCGAGCCTCGCCGAGCTGAATCTTCGGTTCAAGTTCTCGGACAAGTACAAGAACAAGGACGACACGACGCGCAGCATCTTCGGGACGCCCGGCTCGACCATTCCCGGTCTCTTCGATCTGGATCCGAAGATGAAACGGGCCCGTCGTGCCGACGGGTTCTACGCCTGGCACGTCGTCGGGCCGCTGTTCAATCTCGGCATTCAACCCGCGTCGGGCGAATCGACGGATTCGTCCGCGAGCCGAAGTCGCCGTTCGTCACTCCGTGGCTTCGCGCGTCCGTCGTTGCCCTCGCCGCCGCCGCCGCCGCCGCCCCCCGTCGCGCCGCAGCAAGCGCCGCCTCTGCAGACGGGGTTCTATCCGCCACCCGGAAGTCCGCCCCCTCCGCCGCCGGATCAACCGAATCAGCCGTCCGAGGCGCCCGCCCCCGCGGACACCAGTCAGTAGCGTAGAGGAGAGGCTATCTCAGAAACCGTAGCGAGCACCGCGCTGCTAGGAAGGCCGACGGAGGCATACGCTGGTTACTCTGGTATTTCGAGGAGGCCGACCGACGCAGCGGGGGGCGCAGTAGGTTTATGAGATAGCTTCAGGTGTCGACGCCGATACCGAGGCGCGCCCTCAGCTTGAAATACGGCTCGCTGATCGCATAGAGCACGAGCTCCTTCAGCCGGGCCGGCGCGGTGAGCGAGCTCGTGCTTTCGTCGGACGCTCGGACGAGCTCCACCGCGGTCTCGAGATCGTGGGCCAAGACGAATCCGGCCCGCTCAGTGGTCAGATCGACGCCCTGGACCCAGCGGCGCAAGTCGAGCGCAGCGCCCGATTGGATGAGGCGCGAGACGATGCGCGCGAGGTGGTCGCGCAGATCGAGCGTGATGTGCCGTTCGAGCGCCGCAACGGCGTGATTGACGGAGCCCTCGATGTCCGGCGCGACCGGAAACTGGGGCGCGTTCATCTTGATCGCCGCGAAGAGCCACGAGCGAAGCCCGGTCGCCGACACCAAGTGCCGAATGTAGAAACCGGGGCGGTAGTACGCGAGATGCCGTCCCGCGACGAACGCCAGCGACTGCGGCGTACCGTTCGCCCCGAGCGCCGCGGCGCCGAGGACGATCGACGGCGCAGGGGCATGCAGGAACGCGAGGCCGCCGGGGTCGTTCGGATTTTCGAACAACGAGGGCAGCTCGATCCCGAGGACGCCCGCGGCGTAGTGGAGGGTCTGCGCGAGAGGCGAGGGGTGTTCCGACGGATCGATCGCGAAATCCGGATCGTATCCGAGCGCGTTCCAGCTCTCCGCGCGCGACAGAATGATGGCCGGCTCGATCAACGCGAACAGGCTGGTCAGCATCGGGTCGGCGTCGGGGTGGAGCAACATCTCGAGCCAATCGTCGGTGCTCATCACTTCCTTCGCGTACGCCGGATCTTCGGAGCGCATTCGCTTGAAGAAGCGCTCCTCGTCGGGCTCGGCGAGTTTGAGCACGTAGAGCGCCTGACAAAGGCAGAATGCGGCGTCGGCGCGCTTCGCGTCGGTGTAGAGCCGCCGGAGCAGCTTGTACGACTCGACGCGATACGGGTCTTCGCGGAGCATCGCGAGCTGCGCGCCGATCGCCTTGTCCATGAAACGCTCCGGGTAGAGCGCGTACAGCTCGGCGAGGGCGCGGTTTCGCTCCGCGTTGTCCGGTTCGAGGGTCTGCGCAGCCTCGAGCGCGTCGGCGGTGTGACCGACGCGGCCCAGCTTGTCCTTGTAGATAGGCGCGAGTCGGTTGAACGCCTCGAGCATGCGCTGGGTGTCCTTCGCGTTGCTCGCCGCGGTGGCCTTCTCCTTCAATCGCTCGACCGCGCCCGCGTAGTCGCCTTTTTGCTCGAGCAGTTCGATCGTGTCGTCGACGGCTTTCTCGTTGCCCGGATCGAGCTCGAGGACGCGGCCGTAGTAGAGGAGCGCCGCGTCGTAGTCGCCGATCTCGTGGCCGGCGACCATGGCGGCCGTTCCGAGGTATTTCGCTTTTTGCTTCGGATCGTCCACGAAGTCGGCGAGCTTCAGGACGATGTCGACGAGCTTCTGCCAGTCTTTTTCTTCACTGTAGAGCTGCATCAAACGCGTGAGCAGCTTGCGGTCGTCGGGACGCTCATCGACGGCCGCCACGAGGCTCTTGGTCGCCAGCGCGCGATCGTTCAACTTGGTGGCGGCGAGGTCGCCGATCTCGACCAGGAGCCGGACCCGCTCTTCACCCTCCGCGATGTCGAGGTGACGGGTCTTCGCGTCGACGGCCTTCGCCCAATCTTCTTTTTGTTCGTACGCCTTCGCGAGTGCGAGCAGCGGAAGCGGGCTCGACGGATCGAGCTCGCTCGCCGACTCGAGGGAACCGAGCGCCGCGTCGAGGTTTCCCGAGCGCCGCGCCGCTTCGCCGACGCGATACGTCGCGACGAATTTCAGCTCCGGCTCGAGCGATTCGTCGAAGACGCCGAGGAGCTCGCCGTAGAGCTCGCGCGCCTTCGCCGCCGAGCCGTGCTCGAAGGTCACTGCCGCGACGCGGGCGAGCGCGTGGCGATCGTTCGGAGCGAGACGGAGGAGCGTGTCCATCGCGGCGAGGGCTCGCTCGGTGGAGCCGCCCTGAGTGAGCGCGTCGACGTAGCGCTCGAGGACCTGGACGGCTTCGTCGCGGGGCAAAACGTCGGCGCTGCTCGAAAGCTTCTCGTACAAAGCCGCGGCTTCGACGAATCGGCCGCCCCGGAACGCGATATCGGCGAGCATCGACATCGCAGCCGTGTTCGTGGGGTCGAGATCGGTGGCGCGCCGCGCGGTGCGTTCCGCGCGTTCTTCGTCGAGGAGCTTCGTGCGATAGAGCGTCGCTTCCTCGGCGTAGAGCTTCGCTTTCTGGCGATCGCCGTCGGTGTCGGCGATCTGGCGCTCTAGAAGTTCGATCGCGGCGTTGGTGTCGCCGCGCGCGACGTAAAGCGTTCGGAGGGCCGCGGCGATCGCGACGTCTTTCGGGGTCGCGTCGAGCGCGCGCTTGTAGCGTTCGATGGCGCCGTTGGGGTCGCCGTGCGCTTCGAGGAGCTTCGCCGCGCGCAAGAAATGCTCGGCCTTCGCTTCCGGCGTTTCGGTGCGCTCTGCGAGCGCCTCGATGGCGGCGAGCGCCGCGTCGCCGTGCCCGGCGGTTTCCCGGAGGCGCGCGAGCGATTCGAGCGCGCTGGCGCTCTCGGGGTCGAGCTCGAGGACGTGCTCGTACGCGACGATCGCTCGGTCCACCGCGCCGAGCTCGCGGCCGAGCACGTGCGCTTTGGCGAGCGCGAGCTCGAGTCGTTCGGCTTCGCTCTCGGCGAGCGTTTCGCGCTGCTCGTAAATCGGGACGACGTCCTCGAAGCGTCCGAGCGCGCGGTAGTGCCGCGTCAGCTCGGTGAGCGCGACGGCGTGAGCCGGATCGAGCTCGAGAATTTTCGCGAGCGCGTCCCCGGCCTTTTCGTGATCGAGGAACTCCTCGTCGTGGATCGCCGCGACCCGCTCGAGGAGCGCAATTTTCTGGCGCGGCGTTGCCGCGAGGCGATGTTGGTGCTCGAGATTTTTCAAGAGGTCGCCGAATCGGCCGGCCTTGCTGTGCAGCCGATCGAGACCGCGCAGCGCGTCGAAGTTGTCTTCGTCGTCGAGCAGAACCGCGAAGTAGAAGCGCGCGGCCTCGCCGTCGTCGTTCAGGCGATCTTCGTGGACCTCGGCGATCCGGCAGAGCGCGCGCCGCCGTTCGTCGCCCTTCGAGGTCGCCGCCCGCGCTTCGAGGAGCTTCACGAGCTCGGCGTACTCGTGCCGCTGTTCGAGGAGCCGGCCGAGCGCGTCCGCCGCGCCGTCGAAGCCCGGATCGGTGGCGACGATCTGCGCGTACAGATCCTTCGCGACGCCGACGTCGTTCAATTGATGTTCGAAGAGGCCCGCGGCTTCGTACCGAAGGGTGCGACCCTTGGCGGGGTCGGTCGCGATGTCGGCGCGGCGGAGCAAGAGCGCCGCGAGCTCGCTCCACTGCTGCGCCTTTCGGTAAAGCTGCGCCAGGCCGCGGAGCGCGGCTTCGTCGGACGGATCGGTCGCCAGAATGGCGCTGTGGCATTGAAGCGCGAGGTCGGGCCGCGACAGCCGCTCCTCGTACCAGGTGCCCATCTGCGCGAAGAGCCGGTTCTTCGTCGCGGTCGGTTGCTCGCCGGTCGACGCTTCCATGCAAGACCCGAGCGCTTCGCCCCAGCGGTTCGCGTCGTTGCCCGCGAGCCGTTCGATCTCGCGTGCGTATTCGCCGTGCGCCGGGTCTTCGGTGAAGGCCTGAGTCAGCGCGATCAGCGCCTGCTCTTCGTCGCCCATTTCCTTCGCGTAAAGTCCGCCGATCTTCGCGAACAGAGCCGCGCGCTCGGGGCCTTCCGCCGCTTCTTCGGAGCGAGCGAGGAGCGACTCGACGAGCTCGTCGTGTTTGCCGAGCCGATGACGGACCTCGTCGAGCCTCGCCTGCGCGGTGCCGTCCTTCGGATCGATCGTCAGGATGGACGCGTAGAGGCGCTCGGCCCGCTCGGGGTCTCTGAGCGACTCTTGAAAAAGTCTGGCCGCCCTAAAAAACAAGCCGACGGCTGCCGCGCGCGCGGCGTCCTCGCCGGCAGTGAGCGTGTCCGCGGCGCTCACGAACGTTTCGGCGACGATCTTCAGATCCGCGCCCTCGGCGACGGCGGATTCGAGCGAGAGTGCGGCCTCTTCGTTGGTCGGATCGGCGAGGAGCGCGTCGATCCGCGTTCGCACTTCGTCGTCGCTGAGCGACGACGTGAGCGTCCCTTCGGCGCGGCCGAACCCTTCCAGCAAATCGAGGACGGCGCGCGCGCTTTCCGGGCGCGCTTTCGGATCTTTTTCGAGCAACCGGAGCACGAGTTGGTCGAGATCGCGGGCGATCCATCCGCGCGGCGCGACGGCGCTCGGCGGGGGAGGGACCTCGGTGAGGTGCGCGACGATGGCGTCCGAGACACTGGTCGTGGCGAACGGCGGCTTTCCGGCGAGCACTTCGTAGAGCAGCGCGCCGAACGAATACACGTCGCTCGCCGGCGAGGGCAGATAGCCGCGAAGGCGCTCGGGCGCGACGGTCTTCGGCGAGCTCACCGACCACGGCTCGACGTGGCCGTTCGCCGGGGCACGCGCGCGGAGCCGATCGCCCGCGGCGTCCGAGAGGAGAATCCGTTGATTGCCGTCCGCGGTTCGATAGAGAACGACGTTCTCGAGCTTCACGTTGCCGTGCACGAGGCGCTCGGCGTGCAGCGCCTCCAGGGCTTCGAGCGTCGATCGCAGGAGATCGCGCGCTTCGTTGATGTGCATCGGCCCGGTGCGTGCGACGCGCGCGGCGAGCGCCTGTCCTTCGACGTGCTCGTGGACGACGTAGTAGCGTCCTTCGGAAAACCCGGTGCGGAGCTTCCACGGAAGGCCGGGGTGAATGACGCGGGCCGCGAGCCGCGTGAGCGTCAAGAATCGACGGAGGGTCCGCTGATCGCGCGTCGCTTCGGAGCGCAGGATCTTCAAGCGTACTTCGGTGTCGTCCTGCTTCGCGACGTAGGAGATGCCGAGCGGCCCCTCGCCGAGCTTTCGAGTGATCAGGAACGGACCGAACAATTCGCCGAGGAGGACGTCGTCGCGGGGTGAGATGCCGCGCGCGCCGAGTGCCGCGACGTCGGGATTCACTTCGCTCTTCGACGCGAGCACGGCGTCGCACAACGCCTCGACCGCGTCGTGCTCGGCGCAGTGCTCGGTGAGCGCCCTGGCGAAGGAACCGATGCCCGCCGTTCCGCCGACGGTCTCCGGCTCGAAGCCGAGCAGCTCGCGGCTCAGCATGAACAACTCGTCGAGGCCAAACAGGCGTTCGAGCTCCGCGCGGAGCAAGTCGATCTCCATAAAACCCATCCTCGGAGACGCGAAGCGCGCCTAAATTTCGCCCGGGGTGTGTCGCTGGGGCGGTAGAGCGCGATGATAGCAAAGGGCCGGCCCGCCCCCGATGACACAAAAAATATCAGTATGTCCGTATATTTGGCAGTGACGTCAAATTGTGGCCCGAGGGGAACCGGGCGTGCGATGTTGGACTCGTGGCTCCCTCGTCCGAGATCGCCCAGCGGCTACTTCCGCTCGTGGTGCTCGTCGTCGCGACGGTTTCGGTGCCGTTCATGATTTTCTCACCGGCCGGTTTTCCACGGTTACACGCGCTCGAAGACGAAAAATCGCGGGTCGACCGTGAAGTTTCGAAGCTCGGCGACCAGATCCGGAGGCTCCGCGCCGAAGTGGCCCAGGTCAAAGCCGATCCGGCCAAGGTCGAGCAAGTGGCCCGCGACCAACTCGGCCTGGTGCGTCGGACGGAGCTCGTCTTTCAGTTCGGCGAGTAGGCGCCGCAAAATCCGAGCGCCCGGATGACCACGTAAGGCTTTGCCGTGTGGTTCAAACCGACCGAGACGCCGTACGACCCGCTCGAGTGGGCGAAGAAACCGTTCGCCGAGAAGAGCCGGATGGTCTGCAACGCCTGGGCGCTCCAGGGTTATGGGTCGCCGCTCGCGGTGTACCTGCTGTACGCGCTGAAGGTGCTGCTCTACATCGGCGGCTGGGCCTTCTTCTGCAATCTCTCGCCGGGGATGAATCGACTCGCCGACATCGGCGAGTGGTGGCTCGAGCCCGTCGCGTTTCAAAAGGCGATCCTCTGGAGCACGCTGTTCGAGATCGTCGGCCTCGGTTGCGGTAGCGGCCCGCTCACCGGACGCTACGTGCCGCCGGTCGGCGGCGCGCTCTACTTCTTACGACCCGGCACGACGAAGATCCCGCTGTTCGAGGGCGCGCCGGTCATCGGGGGCCACCGCCGCACCTGGCTCGACGTGTCGCTCTACGCGGCGAACGCCGCGTGCGTTCTCGTCGCGCTCACGTCGGCGCGTCCGAGTCCCGAGATCCTCGTCGCGATCACCGTCTTGCTTCCGGTGCTCGGCGTCCTCGACGAGACGTTGTTCCTCGCCGCTCGCGGCGAACACTTCTGGACGACGATCGTCGTGTTCGTGCTCGCGACCGATTTCGTCCCCGGCGCGAAGGCCGTCCAGGCGTCGCTCTGGTTCTGGGCCGGTTTCTCCAAGCTGAATCACCATTTCCCGTCCGTCGTGGGCGTCATGACGAGCAACAGCCCATTCACGCGCTTCGAGTGGTTGCGGAAGCGGATGTATCGGCACTACCCCGACGATCTCAATCCGTCGACGGCCGCGACGATGATGGGCCACGCCGGGACGCTCCTCGAGCTGTCGGTACCCGTCGTGCTCTTGACCGCACAGGGCGGGCCGCAGACCGTGTTCGGTCTTCTGCTCATGCTCGGGCTCCACGGGTTCATCACCAGCAACGTGCCCATGGGCGTCCCGATCGAGTGGAACTTCATGATGGTGTATGGCGGCTTCTTTTTATTTTGGAAGAACGCCATGGTCAGCGTGCTCGATATGACCACGCCGGTGGCCGTAGTGGTCGCCATCATGTGCGTCGTAGTTCCGTTCGCCGGAAACGTGTTCCCCGACAAGGTGCCGTTCTTGCTCGCCATGCGTTATTACGCGGGCAATTGGGCCTACAGCGTGTGGCTCTTTCGCGGCAAGAGCTACGAGAGGCTCGCGCGCGTGAAGAAGAGCGCACCGTGGATCTACGACCAACTGAAGACGCTCTACGACGAACGCACGTGCGTCGGTCTCGTCGGCAAGGTCATCGCGTTCCGGCTCATGCATTTACACGGTCGTGCGCTCGCTCCGCTACTCCCCAAGGCCGCCCCGGACCTCGCCGAGTACGAGTGGCTCGACGGCGAAATCGTCGCAGGGATGGTGCTCGGCTGGAATTTCGGCGACGGCCATTTGCATCGCGAGCCGCTCCTTCGCGCGATTCAGAGCCAGTGCGGCTTCGAATCGGGCGAGCTGCGTTGCATCTTCGTCGAATCGGAGCCGCTTTTTCGACGGACCTTGCACTATCGCATTCACGACGCGAAGACGGGCCTCATCGAGCAAGGCGAGGTGAACGTCGCGGAGCTCCGGGCGCGTCAGCCCTGGGGATCGAGCGCGTGAGCTCGCCTCAGGTTCCGTAGGCGCGCGCGCCGGCTTTGTCGAAGTCGCGCTTCCAATCGTCGAGGAGCGCGTGATTGTCGAGGTGCCACGGGTGGAAGTCGCGACGGAAGTACGCGAAGTAGAGCGGGGCGAGCCCGCGCAGCGCGCCTGGAGACACGAAGAGGAACTTCCCGAGCGCGAGCCATTCTTTCGCCGAAAACAGCATCCCGTCGGCGGCCATCAAACGGAGCTGTTGCTCGACCACCTTCACCCAAAAAATCAGGGTCGCGAACACCATGACGAGCGCGCGCTCGAAATACGTGCCGCCAGCGGCCACGTACACGTCGAACGCGACGGCCTTGTGCTCGTTCTCCTCCGCGGCGTGCCAGCGCCAGAGGTTCGCCATCACCGGGTGCGCGCCCGCGAGAATCGTCGGATCGCGGAGCAGCAGATGCGCCATCAGCGCCGTGAAGTGCTCGAGCGCCGCGGTGACCGCGAGCTGCTTTCGGAGCGGGACGCGACGAGTGACGCGACCGAGGAGGCGGCCGATGCGGCCTTCCATCGCTTCGACCGGGTAGCCTTGCTCGCGAAGGAGCGTGTTGTAGCGAACGTGTTCACGGCTGTGGATGCCTTCCTGGCCGTAAAACGCCTTCGCTTCGGCCTTGAGGCGGTCGTCGCGAATGAAGTCGCGATGTGCTTTCACGCTCGCGATGAAGAAGCGTTCTCCTTCGGGGAAGAACACGGACAGATTGTTGAAGAACACCGTCACCGACCGACGACCGCCGTGCCAGTACCGCGGCACGTCGGGACCGATCTCGAACCGGATGTTTCGGACTTGCGGCAGGCTCGCGTGAGGCGTCATCGTTTCCAACCTGCGCTGGCGGGTCCGATCTCGACAGGTTAGCGTGTGCCAAGTTCCTGTCCTTTGGGGCCATTCCTCACAAGAGCCGGGATTTTTGGGCCCTCCTCGTCATGGAACCGACCTTTCCCGCGGTTCACGCGTTGCAGCTCGTCGAGTTGCTCGCGCGGTGGAACGTGCCGCCCGACGAGGCGCTCGCCGGACTCGGCTTGTCGGTGCAATCCCTCTCGGAACCCGGCGCGAACATCGCGCTCCCGCTGATGGAGCGTGTGGTGGCGCGGGCGCGCGAGCTGTCGGGTGAGCCGGGGATCGGCTTCCACCTCGGCCTTCAAATGCGCATCGCGGTGCATGGCGACCTCGGCGTCGCGGCGATGACGGCTTCGACGATTCGCGAAGCGCTCGAAGTCGCGACGCGGTTCGCGCCCACGCGGACGAACGCGCTCTCGCTGTCGCTTCAAGAGCTCGGCGACAAGGCTGCTCTCGTCGTCGACGAGCGCGCGTCGCTCGGTTCGGCGCGCGACGTGCTCCTGGTGTCGCTCTTGGTCGGCATCTGGCAGATCGGCAACGCGCTCACCGGCAAAGAGCTCCACGGTGACGCGGATTTCGCGTTCGACGAACCGGCCTACTATTTCCGTTTTTCTGGTTTCTCCCCCGGTCACGTGCGGTTCGGCCAGCCGACGAATCAGATCGTCTTCGATCACGCCATCCTCGAGCTCCCGCTCGTCATGGCCGACCGTGCGACCCAACGCGTCGCTCGCGAGCAGTGCGAGCGCGCGCTCGACGCGCTCGGGCAAGAGGCTCAGCTCGTGCAGCGCGTGCAAGCGTCGATCGCCGCGGGCGGGCTCGAGGTGACGCTCGAAGAAATGGCGAAGCGGTTGCACCTGTCCGAACGGACCTTGAAACGGCGCCTGAGTGCGCTCGGCACGTCGTTTTCGGAGCTCATCGACGCCCAACGGCGTGAAGAGGCGCTGCTCCTCATGCGCTCCGTCGATCTCTCGGTAGAAGAGGTCGCTCGCCGGGTCGGGTACTCGGACGCCGCGAATTTCACCCGCGCGTTCCGGCGCTGGACCGGCCTGAGCCCGCGCGCGTACCGGCGCTCGACCTCGGCTGGCTAGTCCAGTTAGTATGGCGTTCGATGACGGTAGCCCTTGCCCGCCGACTGGTTTGGGAAGGAGCCGTCGCTGCCGACGAAGCGAACCGCGCTCTGCTGGCGCACGTGACGCGGCGGCTCGCCTTTCTCGAAGCGTTGATCGAGGGGCACGCGGAGCTCGAGACGCGGCTCGGCGCCGAGCTTGCGCACGGCCCTTCCGTTGCGTCGGTCGCGAGCGTCATCGTCGATCCCGAGCTCATGAAGGAGGTGCCGCGCGGTCTCTGCGCCGCGCTCGCGGCGGTGCCGATCGGTAGAAACCTGGAGACCGGAGATTTTCGCGTCGTATCCGCCGACCCGTCGGACACCCACGTCGCGAGCGAGTTCGGGTTTCACCTCGGCGGCAAGGTCGAGATTCTCGGCGCGCCGCTCGACGCCGTCCTCGCCGCGATCCGCACGCACGATCGGCCGCGCGGGTCGCTGGCGCCGCTCGCGCCGTCCTCGCACGCGAGCGAGCCGCCGATCCCTCTCGTGCGTCTGAGCATCGAGCCGTCGCGCGTGCCCGGGCCGATCGTCGCCGAGCCGGTGATCACGCTCACGCGCGCGCGGTCCCTCGCGCCCGAGCCCTCGAGCGTCCGAGCGACGGTGCCGAGCTCCCGCGCCAGCGTGTCGCCGCCCTCGGTGTCGATTCTGGGGCCTCTGCGGATCCCGATCACGACGCCGAGCAGTGTGCCGCCGATGAGCACGCCACCGACCAGCACGCCGCCGATCACCGTGCCCCAGGGAACGCCGTTCGGGGCGCAGCCCAAGACGGAAATTCTCGGCACGCCGACGTCGTCCGTCGCAGAGCGCCACGCCACCGCGACGTTCGGCACGCCGACGTCGGCCGTTCGAGAAGGGGCGCCCGGCGGCGCGCTTCGCAGCACCGCGGCGTTCGGTACTCCGAAGGCCGTCGGAAGCTCGCCGCCGCCGAGCTCGACTCGCGCCGAGCCCGTCGACTTCGACGAGGCTTCGTCCCCCGACGAGCTCACCCGGATGCTCGTCAACGCGCTCACGCGTGTGGCAAGCCGAGTGGTCGCATTTGCCGTGCGGGGCCGCGTCTTCGAGGGTCGTGACTCGAACGACGCTGCGTCGCGCTCGAAAGTGCGCGCCCTGATCGTGCCGATGGACACCGCGAGCGTCCTTTCGACGGCCGTGAAGACCGGGCAATACCTCGGTCCATTGCCGGAAACGGCCGTCCACGCCGAGCTCGCCGCTCTCCTCGGGCGCCCCAATGAAGAGATTGCCGTCGGCGCCGTCACGGTGTCCGGTCGTGCCGCGCTTCTGTACGTCCTCGCCGGCTTCCGAACCGCGTATCTCACGACTCGTCGTGCCACCGAGCTCGGTCAGGCCGCCGGTCGCGCTCTCGAGCGCATGGTCCGCGAGCGGAAGCGGTAAAGGGGTAGAGTCTCTCTACGGCGCGCGACCGCGCCGCTAGAAGCTCGCGCAACCGCCCACGCTGGCTTGCTCGCAGATCCGGTGTCCGGCGGTCGCCGATTCGGTGCAGAGCGGGCAGTCGTCGCCGACGCAACCGTCCGACGGCTTCTGGCAAGCCACCCCGACGATGCCCGTCGAGCAGCTCGTGGTTCGATCGATGAACGAGGCGCACAAGGCGCCCGCGGGGCAATCGGCGTCGATCGCGCAATCGACCGCGCGGATGCACCGACCCACGGGGCTTTCGCAGTGGCACACGCTGCCGGCGGCGCAGTCACCGTCGGTCGCGCAACCCGGGGTGCAGACGGTCCTGCAGTCGAACGCCCCCCCGCCGGGCACGAGCTCGCATTGGCCGTAGAGCGTGTTGCCGCAGTCCGTGTTGCGGGCGCATCTCCGGTCACCGGCGGCACCGCCGCTCGTGGGCGCCGCCGGCCCCGACGATGACGGTCGGCGCGCCGCCCGTGCCGCGGGTTCCCCTTCCGGCGAGCGTGGTGCCGCCACAACCCAACAGTGAAAAGAGGGCCGTTGCCGCCGCTAGAGGCAACGCGGCACCACCGTCGAGTCGAGGCGTCGCGCGCACGTCGTGCCTTCTGAGTAATAACCAGACCCCAAATGCATGGCACAAGCGGCACAGCCCCTGGTCGGTGTGCTCGACGCGATGCGCCGTATCGCGTGAGCGGAAAAAATAAGCTGCTTTGATTGCAGGTCGTGGCCGCGGTAGGCATTCCGGCGCTGTTTCCCTGCGCTCGGAGCAAATCGTTCATGAGTTCTGACTCTAAGAAAACCGCAGACGTCGACGCTTGGCGCCGCCTCGCCGAGAAGGACAGAAAGGGCGCTTCGCCCGACGACCTCGTCTGGCACACGCCCGAGGGCATCGACGTGAAGCCGCTCTACACGCGAGCCGACGTCGAGGCGCTGGAATTCGCCGACACCATCCCGGGGGCGTACCCGTTCCTGCGCGGCCCGAAGGCCACGATGTACACCGAGCGCCCCTGGACGATCCGCCAGTATGCGGGCTTCTCGACCGCCGAAGAGTCGAACGCCTTCTACAGACGTAACCTCGCTGCCGGGCAAAAGGGGCTCAGCGTCGCGTTCGATCTCGCCACGCACCGCGGCTACGATAGCGATCATCCGCGCGTGACCGGCGACGTCGGAAAGGCCGGCGTGGCGATCGACTCCGTCGAGGACATGAAGATCCTCTTCGACGGCATTCCGCTCAAAGAGATGAGCGTGTCGATGACGATGAACGGCGCCGTCTTGCCGGTGCTCGCCATGTTCATCGTCGCCGGTGAAGAGCAGGGCGCAACACAAGGAGAGCTGACCGGGACCATTCAGAACGACATTCTGAAGGAGTTCATGGTCCGAAATACGTACATCTATCCGCCGAAGCCCTCGATGCGGATCGTCGCGGACATCATCGAGCACACGAGCCGCCACATGCAGCGGTTCAACTCGATCTCGATTTCCGGCTATCACATGCAGGAAGCCGGGGCGACGGCGGTGCAGGAGCTCGCCTTTACGCTGGCGGACGGGCTCGATTATGTCCGGGCGGCGCTGTCGCGGGGCCTGAAGATCGA
>DATBBD010000292.1:0-2078 GCA_036271175.1 Polyangiaceae bacterium
TGCAGCGCGCTTTGTGCGGCCGCCCTCCGCTCGCGAAACGTGTGGACGTTGCCCGTCAGCCGCACCTTGCCGCCGAGCACCGCGACATGAACGCTCTTTGGTTGGACGAACGGACTCCAGTCGAGCTCCGCGCGAACGCGTGCCGCGATGACTGCGTCCGAACCGAGCGGACGCGGGCTCACGTACCAGCTTTCGACGTACGGGGTGAACGGATCGAGGAAAGCGGAGTGGACGTACGGCACCGCGGGGTCACGCACTTGCAGTTGGTTGTCGACCCGAGTGACGCCGGCGAGTCGGCTCGCGACGTCGAATGCCTCCGCACTCTCGAAGAAGGTGCCGACGGCGCCGGTGAGCTTCACCTCGCCGTTTTTCACCGCGACGCTCAGCTCGTGCGCCTCCGTCATTGCGTCGAAAGCCAGCGCGTCCTCGATCCGCGTCTCGAGCTCGTGGTCCGCCAGGATCTGCTTGGACCGAGCCAACAGCTCGTTGTCGACGGAAACCACGCCGACCGTGTTTCGGGCCAGCCCCTCCGCCGCCATTCTCGCTTTGGGCGAGTCGACGGTGCCCGTCAGCGTCGCGACGCCGTTGACGACTCGCGCGTCGATTCTCGAGGCTTTGAGGCGAGGATCGTACGAGCAAGCAACTCCTATGGCGGCCGCAATGTCCTGGTCCGCGCGTTGAACGGAACGTGGCGCGCCGTCGTCGGGTCTATCGCGCCAAGCCACCTCGACCAAGGTCGCGTCGATGTCGGCCACGCCGTCGACCCGGGCATCGCTCACCGCGCGTGATCTCTCTGCCGCGCTGCCGACTATCCCGGAAAGCGTGACTCGACCATTTTGCACGGCTACGACCAGCTGATCTTGCTCGACGAGCGCATCCCACGCGAGGCGCCGCTTCACTTCGTTCGTGATGGCGTCGTCCGGACGTTTCGCTTGTCCGTCGTTCTTCAGGACGTTCAGCGTAAAGATGACGCCGCGCACGCCGTCGACGATACGCTCGGCGAGGCGTTGTTCCTGCCAAGAGTCGGCCACGCCCGCTAGAGTGACCACGCCGCCCCGCACGGTGGCGTGGATCGACATTCTCGCCGTCGCGGCGTTGTAGAGCAGGGCCTTTCCTACGTCCCGCTGAATGTCTTGATCCGAGCGCGGGGGTGGCGCGACGACGATCCGGTTCTTCACCGAGCGCACTCCGCGGACCGCTTCTGCGAGCCGCGTGGCGCGACCTCTCGATAGCAAGTTGTCGACCTTGCCGTGGAGCGCAACGACTCCCTTTCGTACCCCGACGGCGACGCTCGCGCCGCCCATCTTCTTGTCCGTCCTCAGCTTCGTCTCGACCGCTGCCTTGATGTCGGCATCCGCGAGGGGTGTTGCGACGACCGGGGCCGGGCTGATCGCGCTCGGCGTGCTGGCCGCGGGAGCGGCCGACGAGCTCGATTTATGGCAGGCCGATGGCCCGAGCAGCACCAGAGCGAAGGCAACGGTGCGGGTGGCGGAAAAAGGCATTTCGGGTTCCTCGTGGAGCAATCGGCGGACACCGAGGCAGTGCAATCGGCGTTCCCACGAGAACCGCCGAACCAGGCGCGATCATGGGGCCAACGCCGGGTGGAAACGACACGGCCGTGTTCATTTGACTCACCCAGCGGCGCGGCCGGCTGCGTTATTCGAGCGGATGAAGCAGGAGCCCAGATTGGTGCGAGCCTCGGAATGGAGTGAAGTGATAGGTGTGCGCTCGCTCGTGGTGCTCGCGGTGCCGCTCGCACCAAAGCTCCTTGCCTTCGGTAGCCCGGCGGGTCTCGAGGCACTGCGGACACGGCGGTTCGATCCGAGGTCCCTCCGTTGCTGCCTCCGCGCCGTGCGCGCGAACGACGAGCACCGGGCAGGGCGCTAGGCGAACCACGCCTTCGGCCACTGACCCCAGAAGAAACCGCGCGAGCCCCGACCGACTGTGCGTACCGACGACGACGAGGTCGGCTTCGATGTCCACTGCGAGCTGAACGATGGCCCGAGTGGCGTCCGTCATTCGAAGGTGCGTCGTCCAAGAGATGGCTGCTTGCGCCTGCCCGGCGGTTGGATCACCCG
>DATBBD010000293.1:0-7008 GCA_036271175.1 Polyangiaceae bacterium
CTCGGTCCCGCTCGCGACCGGGCGCGCCGTGGGCGAATGGGTGGAAGTCTACGCGCGCGTCGAGCTCGAGCGGCGGGCTCAGGCGCTCGCGGAGATCGAGTCGTTTTCGGCGACGACCGGCGACCTCGCGAGGCTCACCGCCAGCGAGGCCGGCGCGCACCGCGTCGACGAAGCGAACTCGATGCCGAGCATCAGCGGCGTGCAGACCACGACGGGGTTTCGTCGCCCCTCGTCGGTGCCGGCACCCGAGCCGGAGGTCGGAACCGACTCGGAACAGCGGCCTTCCGCGATCGAAGCGTCGACTTCGGCGGTCGCGAGTCTGGCGATGCCGGGACGGCCCGGCTCGAGTCGTCCCCCCGCGTCACGCCGCATGTGGGTCGGCGCCCTCTTGGCCTCTCTCGCCGGCGGCGTGTTGGCTTTCTTGCTCTTCCGCGGTGGGGGCTCAACACCCGCGACGCCGTCGTCCGGCACGCAGGCGCCGGTCGCGACGAACGCGAAGATCGAAAAAAAGACGGCACCGATCGAGACCGTGCGCGTCGAAGATTTGCCGACCGCGTCACCCGATGTGGACGCCGCGCCGACCGAGGCTCCCCCGGCCGCGACCGCACCCAGAAAGTTCGTTTCGCGCCGGAACGCGCGCCCCGCCGCGACGGTCAGCGCCTCAGCGCCGTCGTGCAATCCGCCGTTCACCATCGACGACCATGGCATCAAGCGACTAAAAGCGGGATGCTTTTAGGAGCTATCTCGGAAACCGTAGAGATAGCTTCTCGGGCTGGGGAAACCCGCTGACGGGTCTTGCTTGCATCGCGAACCACGCTTGGCGTCATTGGCCGAACACATCGCGCTCTCGCAGCGCAACGCAGTGGCGCCGGATCGTCCGGCGACGCAAACCGCGACCTTCGCCCGGGCGCGGTCGTTCGGTCGTGGGCTCCTCGCGCTCGGCTCGGTCGCGTTCGTTCTCGCGCACGGCGCGGCGGCCCGCGCCGACGAGCCGGGCAAGGCCGAGTGCGCGGCAGCGTACGAGCAAGGCCAGGAAGATCGCTCCGAGGGGAAGCTCGGCGCGGCGCAGAGTCGATTCGTCGTGTGCGCGCAGGCCACGTGCCCGAGCTTCATTCAGTCGGATTGCACGGTGTGGCTCGACGAGCTGCACACCGCGATGCCGACCGTCGTGATCGCCGCGAGAGACCCCAACGGCAACGACGCGCTCAACGTCAAGGTCACGCTCGACGGAACATTGGTGCTGAGTGTTCTCGACGGAAAGCCGCTCGCCGTCGATCCGGGGCAGCACAAATTCCGCTTCGAGCTCGCGGGAGCCGAGCCCGTCGAAGAACAAGTCGTGGTCGAACAGGGCGAGAAAGACCGCGTGGTTCGCGTGAGCTTCGACTCCGTGGGGCTCGGCGCGGCGATCGCCAACCCGTACGCGCAGCCTGCGGCGCCCAAGACTCGGACCAAAGGGTCGGCGCGCCTTCGTCTCTATTCCTATGTCGCGGGGGGCGTTGCTGGTGCGGGCATCGTCGGTTTTGCCGTCCTCGGGCTCGTCGGAAAATCGGAAGAGAGCCACCTCGACGACCTGCGCTGCGCGCCGCACTGCTCGCAAGGTGACGTCGACGCCATCCGCACGAAGTACGTCGTCGCCGACGTCTCCTTGGGTGTAGGGCTCGCCGCGCTCGCCGCGGGGGTGACGCTGTTCGTCTTGTCGGAGCCCAAACACGGCGACAAGCCGCCGGCTGCGACGAACCCGTCGAGCGCCACGACCCTCGACGTCCACACGGCGCCCGGCGGCGCGTTCGCGACGGTCGCCGGACATTTTTGAGCTCGGCCGTGTCTTCGCTACTCGAGGCCGAGCAGTTTGCCACCCTGATAAACGAGAAAGCTCGCTAACCAGGCGAGAACGCCGGTGTACGCGAAGAGAAACGCGGGCCACCGGAGGCTCTTGGTTTCGCGGCGTACGGTCGCCAAGGTGCTCACGCACTGACACGCGATCGCGAAAAAGACCATGAGACTCAGACCGGTGAGCGGCGTGTACGCGGGCTTTCCGTCGGCGCGGGTTTCGGCGCGCATCCGATCGCGGAGCGGTGCGGGGTCGTCGGTTTCGCCGGTGCCATAGACCAGGCCCATGGTCGACACGAACACTTCGCGCGCCGTGAACGCGCCGAGAAGGCCGACGTCGATTTTCCAGTCGAAGCCGAGCGGTCGGAACGCGGGTTCGAGCGCCTTGCCGAGCCGACCGCCGTAGCTGCCGGCGATCGTCTGTTGCGCGGCGACCGCGGGCGACGTGCCGGGCGGCAAATGATCCGGTTTCGGGTGCGACAGGACGATCCACAGCGCGACCGTGCACGCGAGGATCACCGTTCCCGCTTCGGTCAAGAACGACCGCGTTCGATCCCACATCATGCGGAGCGTCGTGGCGAGCTTCGGCAAGCGGTAGGGCGGCAGCTCGAGAATGAGCGGCACCTTCCGTCCCTTCACGACGACGCGTCCGAGGACGAACGCCGACAAAAGCGCGACCGTCGTCGCAAACAAGTACATGCCGACCATCAGGAGACCCTGAACCGGGATCCAGCCGAACGCGCGCGTGGGCGGGAAGAGCGCGGCGATGACCAACGTGTAGACCGGCAAGCGCGCCGAACAGGTCATCAGCGGAATGACCAGCATCGTGAGGAGGCGATCGCGCCGTCTCTCCATCGTTCGCGTCGCGAGGATCGCCGGGATCGCGCAGGCGAAGCCGGAGAGCATCGGCACGAACGCGCGCCCATGGAGCCCGAGCGCGCGCATCACGCGATCCATCAGGTACGCGACGCGGGCCATGTAGCCCGAGTCCTCGAGTAAGCCGATGAACAAGAAGAGGAGCAGGATCTGCGGGACGAAGACGATGACGTTCCCGACCCCGCCGAGCACGCCTTCGACGACGAGATCGCGAAAGAAGCCGCCGGAGAGCTGGTCCGCGGCGAACACCTGGAGCGCGAGCACCGTTCGCTCCACGAATCGGATCCCCGGGTCGGCCCACGTGAAGAGCGACTGGAACAGCACCATCATCACGACGAGGAAGATCGCGAACCCGTACACGGGGTGAATCAAGATGCGGTCGAGTTTTTCGCTGAACGCGCGCGAGGGCGGCTCGTCCACGCCGCGGGCGAAGAGCGATGCGGCGTGTGCGTCGAGGAACGCGTACCTGGCGCCGATGATCTCCTGATCGAGGTCGCGCCCCGCGTGGACGCCCTCGCGCTGCACGTCGAGCGCCCGTTCGCGGAGCGACGGCGGAATGTTGTCGAGCTCGTCGTCGGCGTCGATGCTCACCAGCGCCCAGCGGGCGAGCGCACGGTCTCGCTCGACGTCGATGCGCCACGCGGACGGGAGCGCCTCGGCGACGCGATCGACGTCCGCGCGGAGCGCCGCCGGATACGGCACTTCGATGGAGCCGCGCGGCGGCGTTTCGAGGGCGCGCTCGATCGCACGAACCAAATCGTCGACGCCGAGCCCGGTGCGGCCGTTGGTCGGCACCGCGACGACGCCGAAGAGGCGGGCCACGGCGTCGGGCCGCGGCGCGTTGTCCGCGGCCTCGTCGATCATGTTCAGCGCGACGACGCACGGTACTTCGAGCTCGACCAGCTGAAGCACGAGATACAAATTGCGGACGAGCTGACCCGCGTCGACGACCACGACGGCCAGGTCCGGCTTCGGATTTTCGTCGAGGCCGAGCGCCGCGCCGATCGCGATTTGTTCTTCGGCCGAGCGCGCGCTGAGCGAGTACGCGCCGGGGACATCCATCACGTCGACGTCGCGCGCGCCGTTGCCGCTTGCGCCGTCGAGTCGACCCACGCGCCGTTCGACCGTCACGCCTGGGTAGTTGCCGACCTTCGCGTTCTCGTTGGTGAGCCGGTTGAAGAGCGTCGTTTTCCCGACGTTCGGGTTGCCGAGAATGACGACGCGCTTCGGCGCGACGACTCCCGGGCGCTCGGCGGTCGGAGACGAGGCGGTCGCCGCGCTCGCGGTGCTCACGGGCGCGCCGGCAAGCTGGGACGCATGCCGACGTCGCGCACGGCGCTCGCTCGGGCGTCGGTCGCTGCGACGGGAAGCGCGGCGACGCCGATGTTGCGCGCTTCGACGCGACGGATCGACAGCGCCGCGCCGCGCACCCGAATTTCGACGGGATCGCCGAGCGGCGCAACGCGCCGGAGCTCGATCGTCGTCCCCGGAAGCAACCCGAACTCCATCATCCGGCGGCGGAACGCGCGCTCGCCGCCGATCGACGTCACGGTTGCGCTCGCCCCGGTGGGAAGGTCTGCGAGGGTCGCCATCTGCGTAGGGACAGGATGTAGCTCCGTTGAAAACGGTTTTCAAATTCAACGACGCCGCCCGGGCGCCCATGAAGGGCTTCACGTCTTCAAGTAGCCGATTTTAGTTCGAAATGCGCTCGACGAGCGGTTTTCCGGTCACCAGATCGACACCGTGCAGATCGATCCACCGCACATGGGGGCCGAGGAAGGCCGGCTCCACCTGCACCCAGATCCGCTCGAGGCGGGCAGGGCGCCCCAAAATAGCGAGCTCGGCCCGGAATTTCCCGTCGACCCGCCGCACGTGGAGCACGCGTCGATCGAACGCGACCAATTTGAGGCCGAGCCCCTGCGGTTCGCGCAGCGTCGTGAAGCCGTACGCGACCTTACGCTCGAGCCACGAAAGCCCTTCGCGACCGCCGTTGGTCGCCAAGAGGATCCAATACGCGGAGACCGGCTCGCGTGGGTCGAGCGCGCCGTCGTCCAGCGTCTTCGCGTCGTAGCGAACGACGTTTCGATTCGTGCTTCGCTCGAGACGGAAGAGCTCTTGTTCGTCGGCGAACGCGGGGGTGGCAGCGACCACGACGATGGCCGCAGCGGCCCAACCCATGAGCGAACCCAGAACTCGGAAGAACCGTCGAACGGCAGGCTTCACGAGGTTAGAGAGTGACGACCTCGTTGGGCGGCATGGAGGCGAATACGTGAAATTCTCGCGACCGCGCTCAGTGGCGCCGCCAGACGCTGGCCACGACGTACACCGCCAGACCCGAGCCGAAGATCAGCACCCATCGCCACGGCGAGTAGTGGCCTCGCGTCAGATTCAAGACGAGAAACATGGCGACGATCGTCGCGACGTTCACGAGCTGGCGCTCGCCCATTGCCATTGGGCGAGGCTACGTCATCGCCGGCTCGATTTCGAGGCTCAGGGGTGGAACACGAGCGTCGTCACGCTCATCGGCGGCATCGAATAGTCGAAGGCGTTGGTCGCCACCGGGGTCAGCGCCGCTCCCTTCGTGGGCGTCGCGCTCGCGCTGCTCATCGTGTAAACGTCCGCGGCGGTCAGCATCGCGGGGTGCTTCAAGGTGATGCCCGCCTTGACGGCACTCGATTGCTTGTTGATGGCCACCACCACGACGTTCGTTCCGTTCGTCGACGAAATACTCGCGTAGACCGAGCTCTCGTCGGTCGCGGACGTCGTCGCGCTCACCGACGTGTCGCCGAACGAGGCGCCGTTGCCGTCGTAGTTTCGGTACATCGCGAAGCCGCCGAACAAGAACGTGTTCGTCGAGCCGAGGAGCCACGCCGTCGCGGCGAACATGCCGTCGCGACCGAAAATGCCGAGCACGTCGGCCTCCGCGATTCCGCCCGAAACGTCGCCGCCCCCGCCGTAGTTGTATTCGCTGATCGAGAGCAACGTGCCCGGATAATGATCGGCGATTTTCTTCATCATCCGCGGGATCAGCTCGATCGGCCCGTTCGTACTGCTCGTGATCCAGCTCGTCTCCGTATAGGTATCGTCCCAAAGTGAGCGCGGCGCCTGGAGTCGTGCCGCGACTTCGGCCGCGCCGGTGCCCTCGTCGGTGATGCGCGTACCGCCGCCCGTCGCTTCCGGGTACCAGTGGAGGTCGAGCACGTCGACCAACCGCGCGCCGTTCTGCTGTTCCGCGGTCTTCATCGAATCGAGGTAAAATTCGATGAAATCACGGCCGTTCGCGTCGGGCGCGTTCTGCAAGCTCACGTAGCCCTCCCACCCGTAGCTCGCGGGGCCGAAGACGAGCGTCTTCGGCGCCACCTTCTTGATCGCCGCGGCGAACTGGGTCGATTTCTGGACGAGCTCCGCGTACGTCACGGCGTTCGGGTGGATCTCGCTGTGCGTGCTCGACCAGAGATCGGGCTCGTTGTCGAGCATGTAGAAGATGCGCTTCGTCGGATCCGTCTGCGCCGTCGGAAATTGCGACTCGAGCCACGCCACGAATTCGTCGGCGTAAACTTTGCCGTCGGTCGTGTCCGGCGGATACGAAAACGCGCTCCCTTTGGACGCGATGATCGGAAAAAAGTGCTGCTCGATGACCGAGTCGCTCGACGGGTGCGCGTCGTCAGGCCCGCTCTCGTCCGCGGAAACCCACCCCGCCATCGGCACGGTCATGATGATGCTCGCGCCGGCGCTCGTCGCGGCGGTCACGGCTTGCTTCATCGGATCGCCCGCGGTCGAGCTCGAACTGATGTAGTTGTCGTTTTCGTACTGGTAGTCCGAGCCGGCGTTCGACGCGTTCGTCTCCCAGTTGTACGCGGTCATCCGGTTTCCACCGACTCGCGTGAGCGTCAGGTTCTTCGCTTCCGCTTTCAGATCGCCCTGGTTCGTCCCGTATACGTACGGCGAGATCGCGTGCACGTTCGACGTTGTGTCGATCGTGAAAAGGACGTCGTGCGCGCCGGGATCCCCCGGCGTGATCGGCGGACCGGACGGCACGCCACCCGAACCGTTCGAGCCGCCATTCGCGGTTCCGCCGCTTCCGTTCGAGCCTCCGCTCGCGGTTCCGCCGCTTCCGCTTGCGCCGCCATTGGACGACGTGCCGCCGCCGCCCGCTGATGCGCCCGCACCGCCGTCGTTCCCGCCGCCGTTTGCGCCGCCGGTCGCTCCGGTTCCGCCGTTGGACGTGCCACCCGAGCCGCCGCCGTTCGAGCCACCGCCGTTCGCTGCACCGCCGTTCGACGAGACATTGCCGCCGGTTTC
>DATBBD010000294.1:0-8204 GCA_036271175.1 Polyangiaceae bacterium
TGGCGTCAGCTTCATGCCCACGCCCGGCGAGTACTACGAGGCGTTGCCCGATCGCCTGGAGAAGCTCGGCATCGGCGGCGTCGACGAAGATCTGGCGACCCTCCGCGAGCTCGAGATCCTCGTCGACGGCTCGGCGCACCACGAGTACCTGCTCCAGATATTTCTCAAAGATTCTGCCGGTTTATACGGAAGCCCGGAGGCGGGACCGTTCTTTTACGAGATCATCCAGCGGAAAGGCGATCGGGGGTTCGGGGCCGGCAATTTTCGCGCGCTCTTCGAGAGCATCGAGCGACACCAACACACGCGTGGAGACCCCTGATGCTCGATCGCGTCGCGCACGGCGCGCTTCCGCCGAAGCACCACGTGGCGTTGCGCGACGAGCACGGCGCGCTCCGCTACGAAGAGTGCCTCACTCGCGCCGGCTTCGATGGGCCGTACACGATCCTCTATCACGTGCATCGTCCCCAGGCGCTCGAGCCCGCTCCGGCGCGCTATGCTGCAGCGTCGCTCGCGACGACCGATTCACCCGGCTCGAGCGAGCTCCTGCGTCGTCACTATCGAACCGCCGACCTCGACGCGGGTGACGGTTCGATCGACTCGCGAGTGCCGCTCTTCACGAGCAGCGACGTCACGGTGTGGGCACTTCGCCCTCGCGCGAGCGACGCGTCGTATTTCATCAACGGCGACGGGGACGAGCTCTTCTTCGTCCGAAGCGGCAGCGGCGTGGTTCGGAGCGTGTTCGGCGATCTCCGGTTTCACTCCGGCGACTACGTGTGCGTCCCGAAGGGCACGCTCTATCGCGTCATCTGGGAAGGCCCGGCCGGCGACGTGCTCCTCGTCGAGTGCTTGCGCGGCGTCGGGATCCCGAAGCAATGGCGGAACGAGCTCGGCCAATTGAGAATGGACGCGCCGTATTGTCACCGCGATTTTCGTCGCCCCGAATTCGTCGGGCCGCTCGACGAGGCCTTGCGCGACGTGGTCGTGAAGCGCGGCGGGCGTTACCACGGATTTCGGAGTCGTCATTCGCCGCTCGACGTCGTGGGATGGGACGGCACGGTGTACCCGTGGGTATTTCCGATCCTCCGGTTCCAACCGCGAGTCGGTGCGGTGCATTTGCCGCCGACCGTCCACGGCACGTTCGAGGCGGGCGGCGTCCTCGTCTCGAGCTTCGTGCCGCGGCCGCTCGATTTTCACCCCGATGCGATCGCGTGCCCGTATCCGCACGCGTCCGTCGACGTCGACGAGGTCATCTATTACGTGAGCGGCAATTTTTCGTCGCGCAGCGGGATCGAACCCGGAAGCATCACCTTGCACCCGCGCGGGGTTCCGCACGGACCGCACCCCGGTCGCTATGAAGCGGGCGTCGGCGCGACCCGCACCGACGAAGTCGCCGTCATGCTCGACTGCTTTTCCCCACTGACCACCACCACTGCCGCCGCCGACATCGAAGACCCGGCGTACGAGCGGAGTATCGCCGGCGACTAGCTACGCTATCTTTAGGCCTTGGCGCGCTCGATTGCGGCCATCATCGCGACGAGGCGATTGGCGTTCTCGACGTGGAGATTCTCGATGAGCTTGCCGTCGACGAGCACGACGCCCTTGCCGGCTTTCTTCGCTTCTTCGTGCGCGAGGATGATCTTCTTTGCCTGGGCGATCTCGTCGGCCGACGGCGAAAAGACGTCGTTGCACGGCTCGACCTGCGATGGGTGAATCAGGGTCTTCCCGTCGAAGCCGAGCTCGAGCCCTTGCGTGCACGCGGCGCGGAAGCCTTCCGCGTCGTTCAAGTCGAGGTACACGCCGTCGAGGATCGATAGGTGATACGCATGCGCCGCGAGGAGACAGATGCCGAGCGACGTGAGCATCGGCAAACGGAGCTGCGTGTGGCGCGCGTGTAAGTCCTTCGTGAGGTCGCTCGTGCCCATCACCAGGCACGAGATGCGCTTGCTCGCGGCGGCGATCTCCTTCGCGTTCAAGATGCCGAGCGGCGTCTCCATCATGCACATGATCGACGTCTTGTCGGACACGCCGTTTTGACGCATCAAGGCTTCGAGCTCACGCACCTGATCCGCGGTCTCCACCTTCGGCAGAAGGATCGCATCCGGCGCGGCCTTCGTCGCCGCTTCGACGTCGAGCTTGCCCCAGGGCGTGTCGAGGCCGTTGACGCGCACGATGAGCTCGCGACTGCCGTAGCCGCCGCCGGAAACCGATTGCGCGACGGTGCTGCGCGCTTGCTCCTTCGCGTCCGGCGCAGTCGCGTCTTCCAGGTCGAAGATGATCCCGTCGGCGGCGAGGCTCTTCGCTTTTTCCTGCGCGCGGGCGTTGGAACCCGGCATGTAGAGGACGCTACGGCGCGGTCGGACGTTTTGAGTCATGGCCGCGTTCGGATACCACGCGCCTCGCGAGCGCGAAAGGGGCTGCCCGCGCCGGTCGCCGGTCGCGCAATGCTTCCAGCTCCTTCAATTGCCGCGCCGCACGGCCTACGATCGCAGTGCCCGACTCGAGAATCCAGAACCCGCCACGACCATGATCGGCACCGAACTCGAAGGTAGATACCGCATCGAAGCGGAGCTCGGCGCGGGCGGCGTCGGCTCGGTGTACCGCGGCCTCCATCTGAAGCTCGGGCGCACCGTCGCCATCAAGGTTCTGAAACCCGAGTACGGCGCGAGCCCCGAGCTCCGGCAGCGATTCGAACGCGAGGCGCGCGCGCTCGCGACGTTGTCGCACCCGAACATCGTGGCCGTCACGGATTCCGGCGTCGCCGGCGACACGCCATATCTCGTGATGGAGCTGCTCCAGGGTGAGACCCTCGCCGATCGCGTCAGGCGCGGGCCACTCGACCCCGACGAAGCGTTTCGCATCGCGGCGGATCTGGTCGCCGCGCTCGGCTTCGTGCACGATCACGGGCTCGTCCATCGCGACGTGAAGCCGGGCAACGTCTTTCTTCAAAACGTCGGAACGGGGCCGGCGCTGGTCCGATTGCTCGACTTCGGGCTCGCCAAATTCGTCGCGCCGGACGCGGGCGGGCGCGCGATCACCCGCGCCGGTCAGGTCTTCGGCACGCCGACGTACATGGCTCCCGAGCAAGTCGCGGGTCAAGACGCGGACGTCCGCGCCGACGTCTACGCCGTCGGCATCATCTTGTTCGAGATGCTCGCGGGCAAGGCTCCCTTTCGCGGCAATTTGACGGAGGTGATGCGACAGCACCTCATGGAGGAATTGCCGTTGCTCGAGAGCGTGAATCCCGAGCGCGCCGCATCGCCGGAGCTCGCCGCGCTCTTGAAGCGAGCGACCGAAAAGACGCGCGCCGAGCGGTTCGCGAACGCGCGGGCGCTCGGCGATGCGCTCGCGGCGTTGCCCGAGCCCAAGGTGCTCGTTCCTCTGCCGCACTCCGAGCTCGGAAATGCAGCGACGAAGCTCGATCCATTTTCGGCGCGGACGCGCGTCGAGGGCGCGCCGTCGGGGCCCGCCGCGACCGAACCCGCGCCGTCGTCGGGCGAGCGCCCCGTGCCGGCCTCGGCGTCGTCGAATCCACCGGAAGCATCGGCAAAAGGGTCGGATGCGCCGGACGCGCCGTTGCCCGACGGGGTCGTTCCGTGGACTCCACCCGTAGAACCGCCGTTCGAACGCTGGAAGGGCAACGCGGTGCGGATCGGTCTCGGTCTGCTCGTATTGGCGTCGCTCACGGCGCTGCTCGGAGCCGTCGCCGCGGTGTACGTCCTCGTGACGCCGGAGCGCACCGCGGAGCGTCGCGAGCTCGACCAGATCCTCCATTTTTCGCCGGCGGGCCCGACGAAGAAAATGGGCGCGCCGTCATCGTCGACGCACGCGGCGCCGTCGCCGTCGACCCCGACGTCGCGCACGGGGCCTCGACCCACGCCGACGAATTCGCCGTTGGGTGTCGCGTCGCCACCGTTGGGTGTCGCGTCGCCACCTTCGCCGGCGAATTCGACGATGGGTGTCGCGTCACCCTTGCCGGTGAATAGCGACGCGCCCGCGCTCGGCAACGCGGCTCCGACCGAGTCACCTACGACGGAAACGATACCGCTTCCCGCGCCGTCGCCCTCGCCGCCCGAGACGGCGTCGTCTCCGTTGGGCGCGCCGCTTCCCGCGACTACGCCGGTCGCGCCCGGTGCGCGCGCTCCCCAGGACCCATGGATCTCGATTCCACGAGATCTGGCCAAGTCGCTCGCGAAAGTGAATCGCGGGCGCGGGCTCGATCGAAAGGAGATCCTCGCCGCACATCGATACAACGCGAAGCACGGCGACGACCCGCGCGGTCATCTCCTCCTCGCTCGTGCGTACACGAATCGGAAGTGGCTCAAGGACGCGGTGAGCGAATACGCGATCGCCGACAAGATGAGCCCCGACGCGCGCGCCGATCCGCGGATGCTGAAGGACCTCGTCACCATCGTCGAGTTCGGCTCCGCCGACGCGGAACGGCTCGTCGTCGACGTGTACGGCGCGACGGCCATCCCGGCGGTCGAGCGCGCTCTCAACGCGGCTCAAGAAACGCCCGACGTGAGGGAACGGCTCCAGCGTCTCCGGGCGGCGCTCTGAGGAAGGGATCGCCGCCTTCTCCGGGCGGTGATAGATCGAACCGTCACATGTCGAACGAGCGTCACTACATGGTGCTGACCGCCGTCGGGCCGGACCGGCCGGGGCTCGTGCAGCAAATTTCCGAGGCGGTCCACGAAGCGGCGGCGAATCTCGAGGACAGCCGTATGGCGATCCTCGGCGGCGAATTCGCGCTCATCGTGCTCTTGTCGGGGCCGCCTGCGGCCATCGCGAAGGTCAGAGAACGCGCTGCGGCGTTCGACAAACTCGGTCTCCACGTGTCGTTGAAAGAGACGACCGCGCCGACGTCCGCGGAGCGCTTTTTGCCCTATCGGCTCCGCGTGAGCGGCGTCGATCGTCCGGGCATCGTCGCGAGCGTGAGCAAAGCGCTCGCCGTTCGCGGCATCAACGTCGCGTCGCTCGAGTCGCGCGTTCAGAATGCGCCGCTGAGTGGTACGCTGCTCTTCCTGTTGAACGCCGAGCTCCGGGTGCCGTCGGACATCGCGCTCTCGTCGCTCCGGCGCGAGCTCGGCGCGGTTTGCGACGACGAGAACCTCGATTTTTCGCTCGAGGCGGGCTGACGGAGTCCGCCGTTGGACCTCGGACTCAGAGGGCGGCGCGCGCTCGTCACCGGAAGCAGTCGCGGTACCGGCAAGGTGATCGCGCGCACGCTCGCGCGTGAAGGTGCGACGGTCGTCGTGCACGCGACCGTCGGCGCCGACCCCGAACCGGTCGTCCGGGAGATCGAAGCCGCGGGCGGAGCGGCCTTCGGCGTCATCGGCGATCTCGGGACCGACGACGGCGCGAGCCAAATCGCGACCGAGGTGCTCGCCAAGGTCGGCGGCCTCGACATTCTCGTGAACAACCAGGGCCAGCCCTCGACGAGCAAATGGAGCACCACGACGGCCGCGTCGTGGGTCGAAGCGTATCAAGTGAACACGCTCTCCGCCGTGCGCATGATTTCGGCGTTTCTCGAGGGCATGCGGAGCGCCGGGTTCGGGCGCATCGTTCAGATCGCGACGATCGGCACGGCGCGCCCTGGTCCGCGCATGCCCGATTACTACGCGTCCAAAGCGGCGATGGCGAACCTCACCGTGAGCCTCGCGCGCGACGTCGCGGGGAGCGGCGTCACGGTGAACACGGTGAGCCCCGGTCTCATTCACACCCCCGAGACCGAAGCATGGCTCCGTCACCTCGCCGAGAAGCGCGGATGGGGCGATCGCTGGGAAGACATCGAGGCGCGCGGCGTGAAAGAGCTCGCCGGCAGCGCCGTCGGTCGCATGGCGCGCCCCGAAGAAGTCGCCGACCTCGTCGCATTCGTCGTGAGCGATCGCGCCGGCTACCTAAACGGCGCCAACTTCCGCATCGACGGCGGCGCCTCCGAAACCGTCAATTAGAGCCCCCGACCGAAGCAGCGGCGGGCGTAGTTTATGAGCTAGCTTCGAAGAGGGCGTTCATGCGGCGGGCGAGCTTGAAGTCCATCTCGGTCACGCCGCCGGCGTCGTGCGTGTTCAGCTCGACGTCGACCGTCTTGTAGACGTTCTTCCAGTCCGGGTGATGGTCGAGCTTTTCCGCGACCAGCGCGACGCTCGCCATCCAGCCGAACGCCGTCACGAAATCGGCGAACTCGAACCGACGGGTGAGCTTGCCGTTCGCGAGCGCAAAGCCGGGGATCTCGCCGAGCTTCGCCGTGATTTCGGAATCCGTGAGTCGAGTTCTCGCCATGGTCTCACCTCGTGCAGTCGAGCGACGCGCCCCAGAGTTCGTGCGCGCCGCGTTCTCTCTGCACATAGAACAGGACGGCGGCCGTGTCGCCCCGCGAAAACAACGCGGCTTGCCCCGCGTTCAGGCCGGTTGGAGACAAATTGACTGGATCCGAGGCGGCCGTCAGATCCGGCGCGAGAGTCTGCGCACGCACGACGCGGTTCCCCGACGACCCTTCGGTCCATTGGAGGAGCCAGCGTCCGTTTCCGATCGCGGTCGCCGACGGCGAAATCGCGTCGCCGCCGGGTCCGCCGGCGGGGACCTCGAAATGCACGACGGCGCCGGGCATTTCGCCGTCGCGCACCTGCGACAAGACGACACGCCACGGCGAGTCGGCGCCGTGGCGCGCGGCGAATGCAACGACGACGGTGTGCGCTCCTGCGGCGATCGTCGGAGTGCCCAGTTGATCGGCGCCGGCGTTCACTTCGACGAGCTTCGATTTTCGTTCGCCCTTCGGCGTGAGCCACCCGAAGAGAACATGCCCCCCGCGATCGCCGCGGCGGAATGTCACGGCGTGTCCGACTCCGGCAACCGAGACGAGGCGCGGGACCGTCATCGACGCCACGTCGTCGAAGGGCCAGACCACGGTCGGGTCGTCGTCGCCGAGCCGTCGCGCCACGCCGCCCGCCACGACACCGATCGAGAACGGCGGCGCGGCGTCCACGACGCGCGACGCGTCGAACTTCTTGTCGGCGCGGGTCACCTCGAAATGCAAACGGCGATCGTTCGTCGTCGGCACAACGCTGGTCAGCTTGGCGCGCCGGTACTCGCGAAACACTTGATCGGGATCCAGCGTCTTCGGGTCGATGGTGATTCCGATCGCGTAAATATCGGACTGGGCGAGCCCAACGGCGATGCGCGACGAATCCGGGATCGGCGCGAACACCGGCACCACTGCCGGATTGGCCCAATCGGCGACCTTCATCGCGGCGGTCACGATCGCGCACGGCGCACCGAGCGACGATCGCGACGGGCTCGCGGCGCTCGGCGACGGTCGCCCGACGGCGCTCGCGAAGGATGCGGCAGCCGACGTTTCCCGTGGCGAAGCCGGCGTGCTCCCGGAAGGAGCCGGCGCTGCATCGGACCCGCTCCGGAGCCCGATGATGAGCGAACCCAAAAACACGGCAACAACGCAGCCCCCTGCTGCGTACAGCGACAGCGCGCGCCGGCGAGGGTCGGCGAGCAGACGTAGGAAGCGCAACACCGGCGGCGCGGTTTCATCCGGTTCCGGTGGCGGCGGCACCTTCGGGAGTTCGGGTTCGGTCTGAGACTCCCGTGTTCGTTCAGGAGCAGGAGGGGCATGCGGTCCGACGTATTGCGCCTCTGTGGGGGCCTTGGCCGCACGCACCCGAGTCTCCGCATCGTCGTCGTGCCCGTAACGCGTCGGCGCCGCTGCGGGCCCCGACGGAATGAGCGACACGTCGGGATCACTCGCGGCTTCCACCTCCGCGTCGTCGAGCTCCGTCGCCGGGTCCGAATCCGGGGTCGGGATTTCCAGCGACGCCACGGGATCCGAATGCTTCAGGGAGTCGATGTCGACCTCCTCGATTCCCGGCTGCGACGGTTCGGCGTTCGCCACCTTCAGAAGGGTCGCGTCGTCGAGGAGCGCCCCTTCGAACGGCAACGTGGGAGGGTCGAATGGGCCCGGACCGGGCAGCGTGATCTCCGCCTTTTTCACTGGCGGGCGCGGAGGGCGCGGCTCGGGTCGGGCACCCGGCGGACGGTCCGATCTGAGGTTCGCGGCGCGCCGCTTGATGACCGGATACCGATACAAGGGAGGCGGGGGTGGCGCGAGCGCCGAGTCCTTTTCTCGCGGCTTGGCCGGCTCATCGGACTTCCCCGGGGGAAGCGCCCAGGAGAGCTCCGATACCTGCATGGCCGGCAGC
>DATBBD010000295.1:0-8997 GCA_036271175.1 Polyangiaceae bacterium
CTCACCGTGCTCATCGTGAACGACGGGTTCTCCATCAAGGCCGCCGGCGGCAACGTCGCTCCGGGCTGCGAGGGCGCCGGAGAGGGGCTCGCCATTCCCATGAAATCCGGGAAATTCGACTACGACGCGCTCACCGATTGCGCTCAGAAGCTGAAGGGGTCCTCGGCCGACTTCGCCGACGAGACGCAGGTGTACATCAGCGCCAACCCCGGAACCGACTACCAGACGGTGATCAGCACGATGGACGCCCTCCGCTCGACGCGTCAGGGCGACGCGCTCTTCACGGACGTGAACTTCAAGGTGCCGCGATGACCGAAGCCGCTGCTCCCGGCGCGAAGCCGCCGAAAGCGTCGACCGCGCATTTCAAGGCGGCGCTCAGGAAGGCGGTTCGAAAGAACGCGCAGGACCAGGAGGTCAACTTCCTCAACATCACCGCGATGCTCGACATCATGACGATCATCCTCGTCTTCTTGTTGAAGACGCTCGGTGAGTCGACCGCGGCGGTTCCACAGAGCGACGACCTCAAGATCCCGAGCTCGATCATCACGACGCAACCGAGCCAGGAAGGCGTCATCGTCACGGTTTCGAAGTCGCAAATCGTCGTCGGCGACGAGAAGATCATGACTTTGCCGAGCCGGCAGTCGCTCGCGCAGTCCGGCGTCGGCGCGCAGTACAAGCGCAGCGGCCCGAACGATCTTTACATCGTTCCCCTCGGCAACGCGCTGCAGGCCGCCCGCAAAACCGACAAGCTGGTCCGGCAGGCGAAGGGGCTCGACGCGTCGATTTCGGAGGCGATCATCATCGCCGACTACACGACGCCGTATCGGCTCTTCATCGAGGTGCTCTTCACGCTCGGGCAGAACGAGTACGGCAAGTATCACTTGATGGTGATGCAGAAGAAATCCGCGAGCTAACGGCTACTCAGGCGCGGAGATCAGATCGCCTGCCGGCTGCAACCCGACGCGTCGGGGGTCTTTCCATCCGGAGAGCCCACCCAAAAAAGCCGTGAATCCGGCGGATATCGGGCTGGTGAGGGCCCCGCACTGAACGGCCTTGCACGCCGCTCGAACCCCGTGCTAGGTCCCTGTTCGGTTACGGCTCGTCGCGCCTTCGGAGTGGCTTGCGTCGACGAACGCTCGTTGGGACGGCCGCGTCGTCGGAGCCCCGGAGCGACGTGGCGGGCGTAACTGGGCATGCCTTTGCCGGCGCGGTCGGATGAGACGGCGCACACGAGCCGGGCATGCACTGCGGTTTTAGCGTGTTGACTGAATTCGCACTCGTGTTGGGTCTCGATGTGGTGAGCCTCGCGTTCGCCGGGGCCCTCGCGCGCTTCACGTTGAAGCGTCCGCCCGGAAGCGCCGAGGCGCGCCGGTTGGTCAATGCTGCGACCCGGGCGGCGGAGTCGTTCATTTGGCGGCAGTGCAAATACGTCCTCGCCGCGGCGGGCGTGGCGACGCTGCTGCTCCTTTGCACCCACGGGCTCTTCTTTCTCAAGCGCTTGCCTGACTCGGGTTCGTCCCTTGCTTTGTGGTCCGCGCTCGCCACGCTGCTCGGCGCGACATTCACCGCGGTCGTCGCCCACCTCGCGACGCAGGTGGGGCTTCGCGCAACGTCGCGGACCTTGCGCGCCGCGGGCGTCAGTCTGAATCAGGGTGCGACGGTCGCGCTCCGCGCCGCGGCCGTGACGGCGGTGTCTACCGAGGCCCTCGGAGCGGCGCTGGTAACGGCGCTCCTCGGGCTCTTCTATGTGCTCGGTGGCGGCGGCGCGACGGTCGGGGCCGACCAGGCCACGGCCGTCCTCGCGCGGGCGGCGGTGGTGCTCCCCGGCTTCGCCGTCGGTGCCATCGCCGCGGCGCTGGTCTTCGGGCTCGGCGGCGCGACGTATCACGTCGCGGCGCGGCTCGGCGGTCTCGTCGCAGCTGGGCTCTCGCCGACCGACCCCCGCAATCCGTCCCTCGTCGCGACCTTGGTCGGCGAGCACGTTGGCGTCGGTGCGGGGCGCGCGGTCGATCTGTTCGCAGGTGGCGCGCTCGCCAACGTAACGATGGTGCTCCTCGGCGTAGCGGCGTTTCGCGCCGACGCGGGCGCGTTGGGGACGCGCGCGTGGGCGCTCGTGACGTTGCCGCTCGTCGTGCGTGGCGTCGGTCTTCTCGCCGTCGCGTTCGGCATCCTCTCCGGAAGAACGACCGAGGCCGAGCGAGCCGGCGGTGCGCTCGTGCGGGGTCAGCTCACGACGGCCGCCGTCGCTGCCGGTGGGTTCTCGGGAGCCGTCTTCTGGCTCCTCGGCGGCGCCTACTTCCTGCCGTTCTTCGGCGCGGCACTCATCGGGGCAGCCGCGGGCGTGGGCGTCGGACACGCCGCACGCCATCGCGTCGACCGCCGTGCGGCCCCGGTCCGGGAAATGCTCGAGTCGACGCGGTCCGGAAGCGCGGTCACAGCCGCCCGCGGGCTCGGTATCGGCTTCGGTCACATCGCGATTCCGGTCGCCGTCGCGACCGTCGCGCTCGGCGTCGCGTTCTCCCTCGGCGACCGTTCGGGCCTTCCCGGCGGCGCGCTCCTCGCGACGGCGACGGCGCTCGCGGCATTCCTCTCAACGAATGCTTATGTTCTGTGCTTGGGGTTGTTCGGGCCGATCGTCTCGGGCGCCATCTCGGTCGCCGGGCTCGACCCGGACGCGAGCCGCCCCGACGTTCGCCGGCGCATTTTGCTCCTCGACGACGCCGGCTTCGAGAGCGGCGCGGTCGCCGATTCGTTCGCGATCGTCCTCGGCGGAGTCGCGGCGACCGTCGCCGGTCTCGCCGTTCCGCTCTACGCCACGAGCGGCTCCGCCGACGCCGCGCTGTCGCTGGCGAAATCGCCCATCGCTTGGAGCGGCGTGCTCGGCGCGAGCCTCGTCGTCGCGTTCGCGGGAAGCATGCTCGATCGAGCGTCGCGCGGCGCGCGCAACGTGGTCGGCGAAGTCGACCGGCAGCTCCGCTCGTTTCTCCGCGACGGCAACGTCGCTCAGGTCCCCGACGGCTACACCCCGAGTTACCGCACACTCATCGAGCTCACGTCGCGCTCGTCGGTGCAAGGCTTGCTCGTGCCGGTGCTCGGGGGCCTCGCCGTCCCGGCGGCGCTCGCGTTCTGTCTCCGGTTCGCTTGCCGCTCGAGCGATCTCGCGGCACAAGCGCTCTCCGCGTTCGTCGTGGTCACCGCGGCGACCGGGCTCGCGCTCGGGCTCGCCGGAAGCGGCGCCAGCACCGTGCTCGGCGCGACGCATCGAGCGAGCCGTCCGCGCGACGGCGAACCCGGCGCGGACGCCGTCTTCGGCGGCCACGCGCTCGGCAGCTTCATGGGAAGCGCCGTCGCGCCCGCCGCCAGCCTGTTCATCAAAGCTTCTGCCGCGACGGCGCTCATCGTTGCGCCTTTTCTCTACGGATCATGACGTCCCATCCTCGTTTCCAGAAACCAGGTCCATCGCTTGGCCTCGATAGCTGACGCGTTATCCACCCTCTCCGACCGAGGACTCCGGCGCTTGCTCGGCGCGCGCACGTTCCTTCGTGGCCTCGACTACGAAAAACGTCGCGTCGTCGAAAGCGTCGCCATCAACGACGCGAGCGCCACCGGTCGCGTCAAAGGCTCCGACCCCGAACCGTACGAGACCACGATCAAGCTCGGCGGCGAGGGCATCACGTCCAACTGTACGTGTCCGGCGTTCAAGAAGACGGGACAGCACTGCAAGCACGTCGCCGCTCTCCTGATCACCGTGAGAAACCAGGCAAGGTCCCAATTGCCCCGACGAGAACAACACTCTCCGCCTCCCCTTCAGCAAAACAACAACGGCAACAACAACGCCGGCAATAGCGGCAACAACGGCAATAGCGGCAACAACGGCAATGGCGGCAACAACGGCAACAACGCGGACAGCAAAGCGAGCCGGCGCCGCGACCGCCGGCGCCGCGCGCAAACGCCGCAGCTCGCCGCGCCGCCCGGCATCGCCGTTCCGGCCCCCGACGCGAGCGCGCGCCCCACGGGCATCGGCGCGTGGCTCGCCCCCGACGGCGCGATCCGGCGCTTGAACCTCGAGTTCCGGGTCCACGTCCGACAAGGCGGATTGACGGTCACCGTGCTCGACGTCGACCAGCGCATGCCGCTTTTGCCGAGCATCGCGCTCACCTGGCAAGCCCTCGCGCCGACCGTCGACCGTGACGCCCTCCGGTTGCTCTCGCGCTTCGAAAGCGGAAACCCACGGCACCCCGCGGTCGACATTCGCGGCGAAGACGTCGCGGACTTGCTCCCGGTGCTCGCCGAATGCCGGGTGCTCCTCGAGCCGGCGCTCATGCAGCTCCGCTTCGTCGAAGAGCCGCTCCGGCCGCGCTTCGATCTCGAAATGGTCGGCGCGGACACGATCGTCGCGAAAGCAACCTTCGAGCGGCCCGGCAACAACGGCCGTCGCTTTCAACTGACGAGCGGCGGCTGGTACGAAGGCGCGCCCAGCTGGTACATCGACACCAACGAGGGCACCGCGCGCCCCATCGACCGGCGCGTGTCGCCCGCTGCGCTCCGGCGGCTCATCCGCAGCCCGGCGATCGCCGAGCCGGCGTCGCAGCTCATTCACATGATCAACGCCAGCTTGCCGAAGGTCGCGCTGGAGATTGGTGCGGATTTGCCGAACCTCTCTCAAGTTGCCGACGTCATCGATCTGGAGCCGAAGTTCCGGATGAGCGCGACCGGCGCCCTCGTCGACGTCGAGGTCCGTCTCGATGCCCTCTATGGCAAGACGGAAGTCGAAGTCCGCGCCGACGGCATGTCTCCCCCGGTGATCATCTTCCCGCCCGAAGAAGGTCAAAAGCGCGCGAAGTGCATCCGCACCGACATCGCTGCGCAGCAGCAAGCCGTCGAAGAGCTCATGACCGTCGGTCTCTCGCCGAGCGAGAGCGGCGAGTTCTTCATCGCGCAAGGAGACAACGCGCTCCGCTTCTGGGCGGAAGGCGTCGGGTCACTGCCGGAGTCGTGGGAGCTCTATGTCCCCGAGGAGTTCGTGGGGGTCCAGGTTCGCTCGAAGTCGGTGCAGATGAGCGCCCGCGTCTCGAGCGGAATGGACTGGCTCAACGTGAAGATCTCCTGGGAGAGCGAGGGCGTCACCGTCGACCGCGCCGAGCTCGAGCGGAGCTTGCTCACCGGACAGAAATACGTGCGGCTCTCGGACAACTCGTTCGCGCCGCTCGATCCGGCGCGCGTTCGCGCCTTGATGGACCGGGAAGTGGAGCTCATCACCGCCGCCGGAAAGACCGGCAAGCTCCCGCTCTCGCAAGCAGGCCGCGTCCAGGAGCTGCTGCAGCAAGCCGACAGCACCAGCGTCAATAGTCAGACCAAAGAACTGTTCGAAAAACTCGCGAACATCTCCGAGATCGGCAAGACGAAGAAGCCGCGCGCCCTCAAAGCGACGCTCCGGCCGTATCAGGAGCAAGGGCTCTCGTGGCTCCGCTTTTTGAACGACATCGGCGCGGGCGGCGTCCTCGCCGACGACATGGGTCTCGGCAAGACCATCCAGACGCTCGCGCTCTTGCTCTCCTTGAAGCAGGACAAGACGGACGTCCGCGCGCTCATCGTCGCGCCGACCAGCGTCGTCACCAACTGGATCCGCGAGATCGAGAAATTCGCCCCCGTCCTCACCACGGCGCTCTGGCACGGCGCAGGGCGCAAAGATCAAGCCGACGAGCTCGAAAACGCCAACGTCATCGTGACGAGCTACGCGCTCCTCCGTCGCGACATCGACCTGCTGAAGAAGCTGAAGCTCACGTACGCGATCCTCGACGAGGCGCAGAACATCAAGAACCCGCTCAGCGCGACCGCACAAGCCGCGAAAGATTTGCGCGCCGAACATCGGCTCGCACTCACCGGCACGCCGATCGAGAACCGCCTGAGCGAGATCTGGAGCATCTTCGAGTTCGTGAGCCCGGGGCTCCTCGGGCCACTCCAGAAATTCGAAGAAAAATTCGCGCGTCCGATCGACCAGGGCGACTCGAAGCAGGCGGCGCGCCTCCGCACCGTCATTCATCCGTTCATCCTGCGCCGCACCAAGAACGAGGTCGTCAAAGATCTGCCGCCGAAGATCGAGAGCGACAAGATCATCGATCTGACGCCCGAGCAGCGCGCCGTCTACATGCAGGTGCTCCGCGAGGTGCGCGCGCAGATCATGGGCGAGGTCGAGCGCGTCGGCGTCGCCAAGAGCCAGATCCATATCCTCGCCGGGCTCACGAAGCTCCGGCAAGCGGCGTGCGATCCGCGGCTCCTCGGTTTACCTCGCGAGTTCTCGCACGACGACAGCGGCAAGCTGATGGCGCTTCGCGAGCTCATCGACGAGTGTCAGTCGAGCGGCCACAAGGTGCTCGTTTTCAGCCAGTTCGTGTCCATGCTCAAGCTGGTCCGCGAGGCGCTCGACGAAGACAAGGTCCGCTACGAGTATCTCGACGGCAGCACGATGGATCGTCCGGAGCGCATCGATCGCTTCCAGACCGACCCGACGATCCCGGTGTTCCTCATCAGCCTCAAAGCCGGCGGCTCGGGCTTGAACCTCACCGCCGCTGACACCGTCGTGCACTTCGACCCCTGGTGGAACCCTGCCGTCGAAGACCAAGCCTCCGACCGCGCGCATCGCATCGGCCAAAGCAAGGTCGTCACCGTCTACCGACTCGTCGCCGCGGGCACGATCGAAGAGAAGATCCTCGAGCTCAAGCAAAAGAAGAAAGACCTCGTCGCGTCCGTCCTCAGCGAAGACGCCGGCGGCGCAAAGAAGCTCACACGCGACGATCTCGACGACCTGTTCAAGATCGACTGAGACCGGGGATGGCGATCGCGACGGCGCACGCGGCCGTCGCGCCGAGGGACTCCTTCAAGGCGACGGGAGCGCGTTCCCGAGCCGACTTCCCGTCACCGCCTTGAATACGAGCTGCTCCTCGTCCGGATGGTCGTCGAGCTCGACCTTCTCTTCTTCTTCGGGCGTCATGCAAATCTCTGGATTCGTCGCGCCGAGCGGAACGCGGGCGCACTCGGATTCGAAAGGGTCGAACGCGTCGCCGGTCGGGTTAGCCGTGAACGCGTCCCAAAGGATCGGCGCGAACGCGTCGAACCGGTTCATGGAGCCGATCCCGAGAATGGTTTCGATCGTGTGAATCAGCGCCGGGAACGACGCGTGGACGGAGGAATTGTGCTCCGGCTTCGCCCACGGGCTCACGACGACACAGATGGTCCGGTGATAGTCGACGTGGTCGTACCCCTGCTGCGCGTCGTCTTCGACGATGAACACGACGGTTTGCTTCCAGAGGTCGGCCTTCTCCGAAAGTCGTTGGATGAGGAGCCCGGTGGCCTGGTCGTTCTCCGCGATCAACGAGACCGGCGAGGGGCCGCCTGCGGTGATGCGTTCCGTGTGATCGCGAGGCATGAGGACGTAACTAAACGCAGGCGCGTCGTTGCACGTCAACGCGTCGGCCACGTACACCGCCTTGATCATGTCGCTGTGGTCCTTGTCGTTCGAACCAACGCCGAGATCCACATGGCTGAGCACCGTCTCGTCGCCCACCGAGCCGAGGAGACCATCCGCCTCGCCGAAAATGGTGAACGAGACGTGGTTCTTGATGAGGTGCGTGAAGAACGAGCCGAAGCCGGGCGCCGCGCCGGGGAGGCCCGGCTCCTGATCGAAGGCAAAGCCGTAGAATTGACTCTGTTCCTCGAGGTGGATCCGCTCGAGATAGTCGTTCACGAACGAGGTCGTCAGCCACGAGTGACCTTGCATCGACACCTCGGCGTCCGCGTAGAAGTTGTCGAGGCTGGTGTAGCGCTGCGCGAGCGCGTGCAGGTTCGGGGTGATCGCGGCCCAACCGTGCGCGGCGCGGATCCCGTCGACCGCGAATTGCGGCGCGCCATTTCTCGGGCGCTTGCGACCGTCCCGGCCAAGGTCGCCGAGCAAGAAGTCGTACGTCTTGTTCTCCCTCACGATGAGCACGACGTGCTGGATCGGTGTCGGGTTATTGGGTGAATCCGGGATCGGAAATAGCCGTCCGGCGCACGGACTCGGGTAAAAGCCGACGGGGTTGAGGATCCGCTCGCTCGCTTTTTTCGTCCGGTCGCCGAGCGTCGGCCCCAGGGCGTCTAGGTCGAAGGCGGAGAGACTGCCTTCTTCGTTCCGAGAGTCGAAGTACACCTGTTGCTCGATGTCGGGACGCACCTGGGTGCCTGCGTCGGTGTCGACGCATTTCGTCGACCCTGCACTGCCGTCGTTCGACGCCGGGATCGCGCAGGTATTAGAGGTGGAGGCGCACTTGGCGGGCGCGGAACCGTCCCTCTCCTTCTCCGGTTCTTGCCCGGTGTCGAAGGTGGCCAACCGGTCGTCGTCCACACTGCGGCGCGGGAGCTGCGGCCCGTAGGGCGTCTTTCCGTTCGCCACCACGAGCTTGCCGCCGGGCGTGATGACGACGGCGCTCGGCGATTGCCCGACGCTGATCGCGTGCTCTCCAGTTCCGCCTTTGAGATCGACGACTGAGACCGAGTCGTCCGTCGAAAGGGTCACGTAGGCAGTAGTGCCGCGCACGACGAACTCGCTCGGGCTCGCGCCCGGCAGGTCGGTGTTACGCGTGAGATACCGACCAACCGGGATCGAAGGGTGCCAGACCACGGGGTCCGGGTCGTCAGCGGGGGCGGGCGGAGGCTTGAGAAAGACGAGCTGGTCGGAGTCGGACGCCGCGACGATCACGCTGTCGGTCCGGAGGGCTCCGCCATCCCGCGTGCCCTCTGTCTCTCCCGCATCGCGCCCGTCGCTCTCGTCGAGCAAGCGACTGTCGAACGGCACGATCCCCTCGGGGTTCTTTCCGACGTACAGCGCTCCGATCTTCCCGAAGGGTGCGGCGGCAGCGGAACGCGCGAACGTCTGAACCGAACCATTTCGGAACCCGGACACCCAGACGCGAACCCCGTCCGCTCCTTCGGGAGTCACCGTGGCGTTGTACGCACCGAAAC
>DATBBD010000296.1:0-3827 GCA_036271175.1 Polyangiaceae bacterium
GCATGGGCGCCACCATCGTGACCGTCGTCGATGGAGTGCCGCCGTTTGCGGCGGGCGTTCGGGTTCCGGCTGCCGCAAACGCGGTGCCTTGTGCGAACGGGGCGGGGCGTTACGCGTCGTTCACCCTCTCCGGCGCGGACGCACGGGTGTTCGTGACACCGCCGTGGACGTTGGTGAATGGCTCGCCGGACGCCGCGTGCGCGGGAAGCGCAGGCGCAACCTGCATGATGAGCCGGCACTCCGACGCGAATCGCACCGTCGTCGTCATCACGAAAGACGCGAGTGCCCAGCCGCGCAATGTCTACATTCTCGAGCCCGATGACGCTTCGGGCTGTCCCGCGCCGTGAAATCGCGCGCGGAGCTCCTCGCATTCTTCCGACGGCGCCCGCTTCCAGCCTGTTGACCCGCTTCGCCGAAGCGTGTCACGACCGCTGAATGCATCCGAAATCGCGGTTCGTGGGGAAGATCGTCGTCGTCACGGGCGCGTCGTCGGGGATCGGTGCAGCATCGGCGCGCGCCTTCGCTGCCGAAGGCGGGCACGTCGTCGTCACGGCGCGCTCCGCCGGTCCGCTCGAACGCGTCGCGCAGGACATCACCCTGGCGGGTGGCAAGGCCGTCGCGATCCCGACCAACGTCGGCGATCCACAGGCGGCCGCGGCGCTCCTCGAACGCGTCGCGCGCGAGCTCGGCGGCATCGACGTCCTCGTGAACAATGCGGGCGTCAATTATCGAGGCCCCGTCGAGGAGCGGAAGGCCGAGGAGCTCGCCGAGATCATCGCCGTGAACCTCACCGCGCCGATCTTGCTCTGCCGCGCGGTCATCCCTCATCTCCGAAAGCGCGGCAGCGGCGCGATCGTCAACGTCGCGTCGCTCGCGGGCCGCGTACCGCTTCCCGACGAAGCCACCTATTCGGCGTCCAAGTGGGGCCTCCGTGGCTTCAGTTTCTCGATCGCCGAGGAGCTCGCCGGCTCCGGCATCAGCGTGTCCGTCGTGTCGCCGGGACCCGTCGACACCGGGTTCATCATGTCGAGCATCGAGAACGTGCCGGACCTCGTTTTTTCGCAACCCATGAGCACCGCGGAAGAGATGGCCGCGCTCGTCGTCGAAGCGGCGGCAGGCGGCCAACGCGAACACCTGCCGTCGCGCGCCTCCGGATATCTGACGACGATGGCTTACCTTTTCCTCCGGCTGCGCCAGAGCCTCACTCCTTTGATGGAGCGCCGCGGCCGCGCTGCCAAGCAGGCGTATTTGCGGCGCGCGAGCGCGGCGCCACGCTGACGGATTGTCGGCGATTTGACGGACGAGGGCCGCGACGGTACTCGCCGTAAAGGGAAGGGAACATGGTTCGCAGGGGTCATCGGCGCGCGAGGGACCAGAAGAGTCGAGGGCGTCTCTCGATGCGCCGCGCGTCTTTTCGCATCGAGGTGGGCGCGGCGCTCGCGCTTTCGGTGCTCGCCGGTTCGCCCGCCGTGCGCGCCGCCGAAGACGCACGGCTCGTTTACAGCCGAACCGTGGACGCCGTGCAATGTCCGGACGAATCGACGTTACGCGACGCGGTCGCGGCGCGCCTCGGTTACGACCCGTTCGTCGCGTACTCCGCGCGCTCGATGGTCGTCGAGATCCGCGCCGAGGGGGCGTCTTTGAAGGCTCGCGTCTACCTCGTCGAGACCGACGACGTCGCGGGCGGCGTGCGCGATCTGTCGTCGCCGGAGCTCGATTGCAAAGAATTGACGTCCGCGGTCGCTCTCGCGATCAGCATCGCGATCGACCCCGGCGTCATCGACCGAAGTCCGACGGAGCCGCCGGCTCGAGCCGCCGCACTCGCAGCGGACGCGTCGCCGGAGTCGGTCGCCCCCGCCGATTCCGTTCCATCGGACGCGCCGGCCATCCACCGCGATTTCCCCGACGTCGGCGCGCTGCCGACGAAAGAGCCGAGCCGCGATCGGGCTCCGTCGCCGCGGCGCTCGACGGCTCACGACCGAGCGACGGCCCTCGTCTTCGGTGTCGGCGTGGGCGGTCTCGTCGCGTCGGGGCCCGAGCCGCCGCCCGTCGCCGGGCCGAGCCTGCTCGCGACCTTGCGCGGCGAGCACTGGGAAGCAAGCGTGTCCCCGCGCTGGGATTTTCAGACCTCGGCGACCAATGGCTCGGGCGGCAGCGCGCACATGACGAGCTACGGCGCGAGTCTCGCGCCCTGTTACCGGAGCGGCCCCGTGCTCGGTTGCTACGTGCTCGAGTCGGCGCTCGTCGTGTCGCAAGGCAGCGGCGTCACCAATCCGCACACCGGCCACGCGCTGTGGATCGCGCAAGGTCCGCGCCTCGCGTACCAATGGCAGCCCAAGCACGCCCTCGGCGTCGTGGCTCGGCTCGACGGACTCTGGGCGCTCGAGCGCATCGGGCTCGAGCTCGACGGCGCGCCCGTCTACCAGACGCCCCGGTTTCTGGGCCGCGTCGGCCTGGACGTGACGTACGAATTCTGACGGCCCCCTCCTTTTTCGAGACGGATGAGCGATGCCGGGCCCAAGACACTCGAGCGGAGTGCAAAAAAACCTGGCCCTCGTCCCGCCCGTCGACAGTAGGTCGCCGGACTTTCGCGACGTGTTCGAAGCGGAATTCGGATACGTCCTGCGCACGCTCCATTTTTTGGGCGTGAAGGGCGCCGACGCGGAAGACGTCGCGCACGACGTATTTCTCGCCGTGTTCCGTCATTTCGCGGACTACGATCCGTCGCGTCCCGTCCGCCCGTGGCTCTTCGCCTTCGCGTACCGGGCCGCGCGCGATTTCCGGGCGCTCGCACGCCATCGAGTGACTCCTCTGGGCGACGCCGAGCGGTTCGTCGATCCGAGCCCGCTTCCCGACGCGCTCGCGATGCGCGCCGAGCTTCAAGAGCTCGCTGTTCGTGCGCTGGACGCCCTCGATGACGACGAGCGTGCCGTCCTCGTCGCGCACGACCTGAACGAGCTCGGCGCGCCGGAAGTCGCCCGGGCGCTCGCCGTTCCGCTGAACACCGTTTACTCACGCCTGCGCCGCGCGCGGTCCAAGTTCGAGGCCGCCGCGCACCGGCTCCGAGCATTGGAGAAATATCGATGAGCCGCTTCGACGCCACCGATCTCACGGCCGCCTTGCGCGAGCTCCCCACCGACACCGCCGCGTACGCGAACGAACTGCGCCGCGTGCGCGCGCGGCTCGCGGAACACCTCGTCGGATCCGGCGGCGATCCGCGCGGCACTCCGTCCGCCCGCGTCGCACCCGTTCCTTCGTCGGGCCCCGCCGCGAGCGGGCTCCGAGCCGCACGCGTGAGCCGGACCATCGCTGCGGCTATTGTGGGGGGCACCCTCGTCGTCGGGGCCGTCGCAGGTGTGGGCGCGGAACATTGGCTGAAAGCGTCGCGAAGCGTCGCGGTTGCGCCGATCGCGGCGACGTCCGATGCGACGAGCGTCGCGAACGCGCCGGGCCCCGCGCCGAGCTCGGCGCCCATCGAGCTTCGTCCGGGCGTGGATTTACCGTCGCTCGCCGGTCCGGCGAGCGCGACGCCGAGCGAGTCGTCGCCGCCGGCGATCGCCGCAATAGGCGCCCCTAAAACCAAGTCGACCGAGAGCGCCACGATATCGCCCAAAGTGGCCACCCCGGAGGTCGCTTCTCTGTCCGAAGAAGAGCGCTTGCTCGATCTGGCGCGCACCGCGCTGACGCGAGGAGAACCGCAGGCGGGCCTGGCGCCGCTCGCGCGCCACGAGGCGCGCTTTCCGAACGGGCAGCTCGTCGAAGAGCGCGAGGCTCTTTACGTTCGCATCCTGGTGGCGCTCGAACGGGACGAGGAGGCAACCGTTCGC
>DATBBD010000297.1:0-2839 GCA_036271175.1 Polyangiaceae bacterium
GCCTCTCCGTCTCAGGCTCGCGACCACAATGTTTCGCCGAGATTCTTGATCGCCCCGAACCCCGCAGAGACCCCGTCCGCCCCCGACGACCGCACACCCGCCGCACTCAGCACCCCAGCGCAGCGAAGCCCGAAGGGCGAAGCCGCACGCGAACGAATTCCCGCTGCGCCTGGTCGGGTTCACCTCCGACAAATTGTGACCCCAGCGCAGCGAAGCCCGCAGGGCGAAGCGCACGCGAATGACTTCCCGCTGCGCCTGGTCGGGGTTCACCTCCGACAAATTGTGACCCCAGCGGGAATCGAACCCGCGTTACCGGCGTGAGAGGCCGATGTCCTAACCGCTAGACGATGGGGCCTGACGGGCGCTGCGCCGACCGTGGCTCGGCGCTTTTCGTGGCTGGGGGACTAGGATTCGAACCTAGATAGCAAGAACCAGAATCTTGCGTCCTGCCGTTAGACGATCCCCCAATTCCGGGGCTCCGGACCGGGGATCGGCCCGGGGCCGCAGTATCTAGCCGCCCACGCGGCGCCGTTCAAGTGTGGAATGAGGGCGGGCCTCGGAACCCCTCGCGTTTTCCCGCGTCTGGAACCCCTTGACCCGCTCGAACCCAGGCTTACTCTGCGCTCGCAAGCGTAACCGACGCCGATTTCGGCGGGTAGAGGCGCGGCGACGGATCCCGAGGAGCGACGACCGATGAGCAAAGATATCTCGTATCAGCGTGCGGCCAGAAAATCGATGAAACGGGGCGTGGACGCCCTCGCCGACGTGGTGCGGGTGACGCTCGGCCCGAAGGGGCGCAACGTGGGGATCGAGAAGAGCTGGGGCGCGCCGATCATCACCAAGGACGGGGTGACGGTGGCGAAGCAAATCGAGCTCGCCGGAAGGATCGAGAATATCGGCGCCCAGATGGTTCGCGAGGTCGCGTCGCGGACGAATGACGACACCGGAGACGGGACCACGACGGCGACCGTGCTGGCGCAGGCGATTTACGGCGCGGGCCTCGGGCTCGTCGAGGCCGGTGTTCCAGCGATGGACGTCAAGCGCGGCATCGACCACGGCGTCCGCGTCATCACCGAGGCGCTGAAGAAACAAGCCAAGAAGGCGAAAGACAACAAGGACATCGAGCGCATCGCCAACGTGAGCGCGAACGGCGACGAGTCCATCGGCAAGACGCTCGCCGACGCGATGGAAAAGGTGACTCGCGACGGCGTCATCACCATCGAAGAGGCGAAGGGCACGAGCACCGAGGTCGAGCTGGTCGAAGGGATGCAGTTCGATCGCGGTTATATTTCGCCGTATTTCGTGACCGATCAGAAGGAACTGACGGCCGAGCTCGACAAGCCGTACCTGCTGCTCACCGAGAAGAAGGTCACGTCGCTTCACGATCTCGTGCCCGTGCTCGAAGCGGTGAATCGCGCCGGCGCGTCGCTGCTCATTCTCGCCGAAGAGGTCGAGGGCGAGGCGCTCGCGACGTTGGTCGTCAACAAGCTGCGCGGCGTCTTGAAGATCGCCGCAGTGAAGGCGCCCGCCTTCGGCGATCGCCGGAAGGAGATGCTGAAAGACATCGCGGTGCTCACCGGCGGCACCGTTTTCAGCGACGAGCTCGGGCGAGGGCTCGAGAGCGCGACCGTCGCGGATCTAGGGCGCGCCGAGCACGTGCTGATGACCAAGGACACGACGACGATCGTCGACGGCGGCGGAAAAAAGGACGCGATCAAGGGGCGCATCGAGCTGATTCGCCGCCAGATCGAAGAGACGACGAGCGACTACGATCGCGAAAAGCTGGAGGAGCGGTTGGCGAAGCTCTCCGGCGGCGTGGCGGTCATTCGCGTCGGGGCTCATACCGAGCCGGAGATGAAGGAGCGCAAGATGCGCTTCGAAGACGCGCTCGCGGCGACGCGGGCTGCGGTCGAAGAGGGTTACGTGGCTGGCGGCGGCGTCGCGTTGCTCCGCGCCTCGAAGGCCGTCGAGAGTCTCGAAGGTCTCAACGAGCACGAGAAGATCGGCGCCAAGCTGATCGCCAAGGCGTGCGAGGCGCCGCTCCACTACATTTCGCGCAACGCCGGGCTCGAACCGCGCGTCGTCGTGGAACGGGTGCGTGAGGGCAAGGGTGCGTTCGGGTACGACGCGCGGAACGACAAGTACGGCGACTTGATCGACGCCGGAATCATCGACCCCGTGAAGGTCGTCCGCGTCGCCCTCGAAAACGCCGCGAGCATCGCAGGCCTGCTCCTCACGACCGAAGCCGTCATCGTCGAACACCCTGCGCCCAAGCCCGCTGCTCCCGCTGGCGGCGGCGGTATGGGTGGAATGGGCGGTATGGGTGGCATGGGTGGAATGGGCGGTATGGGTATGGGTGGAATGGGCGGCATGGGTGGAATGGGCGGCGACGACGACTTCTCGATGGACTGAGCGACGGATAGCCGCCGTCGCTTTGACCCGCGCCCGGGCGAGGGGATAGACTCGCGATTGCATGCCGTTACGGCGCGGAACAGGGAACCCCGCGGACGCCGACGCCCGCGGCGACCGCGCGCCGAGCTGCACGGAATAAATGGAGCTTCGCGTCATCGGGTGTCATGGCGGCGAAACTCCGAAACATCGGACGAGCGCGTTCGTCATCGATGACCGGCTCGCCATCGACGCCGGCTCACTCACGAGCGGCCTCGATCTGAAGTCGCAGTTTCGGCTCGTCGCGTGCGTCGTGAGCCACGCGCACCTCGACCATATCCGCGATCTGGCGACCATCGCCGACAACCGCTGTCAGGCCGATTGCGAACCGCTGGTCATCGCCGCCAACCGCGCGACGATTCGGACGTTGAAAAAGCACTTCTTCAACAAC
>DATBBD010000298.1:0-15266 GCA_036271175.1 Polyangiaceae bacterium
GGTGTGGGACACCGAGTGGGGATACAGCTCGACGTGGTACGGCGATGGACACGACCCGGCCACGCGACAGACGCAAGCGGTCCGCGCGACGCGCGAACTCCTGACGGCGTGGAGCCTCGGGTTTCCGATCGCCGTCTACTACGATCTCCGCGACGACGGCACCGATGGCACGAACGCCGAGGACAACTTCGGCCTCGTCGCGAACGACTACTCCGACAAGCCGGCGATCGTCGCGGTGCGGACGTTGACGGCAGTGGCGAAGAATCGCTCCTTCGTCGGATTTCTCGCGACCGAGCCGAGCAGCGTCCACGCGATGCGCCTCGACGGCGCGAAGGACACCGTAGTCGCGCTGTGGACGGACGCTCTGAACGCGAAGACGACGGTTACTCTTCCCGCGAGCGCCGGGGGCGTCGATTATCTCGGGCAATCCGTCGCGTCTGCTGCGACCGTCGCGTTGAACGAAGCGAACGGCCCCGTCTATCTGACGTTCCCGAAGGCGCCTCCGCCTGCGATTGCCGATGCAGGCGCCTCGAGCCAGGACGCCGGAAGTGACCGAGCGTCGGGCCTCGATGCTTCGGTGGGCTCGGAGCTCGACGGCGGAGAGGCGACCGGAGGCAGCGGCGGAGTCGCGGCATCGACGGGCGGCGCTTCGGGTACCGGTGGCGCCTCGGGCGCGAACATGGACGCTGGAGCCGTCACCAAGCCGTCGTCGCCGTCTTCGTCGTCGGGGTGCGGATGTCGCACGGTGCCGGCGCGCTCCAACCCGTTCGCGAGTTTCGGCGTGACCGCGGCGCTGGCCGTCGCGCTTCGCCGAGGCGGCGCGAAGCGGCGTCGACGCGGTCAGCGGCTCGCGGGTTCGCGAGACTCGGGCGGGAGCTCGAGGTCCGAGTGATCGCTCAGGCGATCCCACTTTCGCTCGAGGGCTTTGCGGTCCACGCCGATGAGGCGAGCCGCGGCGCTTTTGTTCCCCCCGCACGTCTCGATGGCGTGGTGCAAGACGGCGCGCTCGATGACGTCGAGCTTCGAGCCGAGCCGCACCGGTAGCGCGAGGATCGATTTCGCGAGCGTATCCACTTCGCGCGCCGAGGTGCCGAGTGCATGCGCGCCGACCAGCTCGTCGAGGACGGGCGCGTCGATGCGATCGACTTCGGAGAGCAGCGCGAGACGCTCCACGGCGTTTCGAAGCTCGCGTACGTTACCCGGCCATTGCCGTTGCGTAAGCCAGGTGACGGCGCGATCGGTCAGGCTGAGGTTGCGCGGGACGTCGGCGAGAAAGGCTTGCAGGAGCTCCGCGATGTCCTCGCGACGCTCGGCGAGCGCCGGCATTTCGATCGCGACGACGTTGAGCCGGAAAAATAGGTCTTCGCGGAAACCGCCGTCGTGAAGCCGCTCTTCCAGGGCGATGTGCGTCGCGGCGAGCACGCGAGCCTTGAGCGGAAGCTCCGTCTCCGACCCCAGCGGGCGAAACTTTCGATCTTCGAGCACGCGGAGCAGCTTTACCTGGAGCTCCGGCGGCATTTCGGCGATCTCGTCGAGGAGGAGCGTGCCCTGCCCAGCGAGCTCGAGGTGGCCGCGCACGCGCCGTTCGGCGCCGGTGAACGCGCCGCGCTCATGGCCGAAAATCAGCGACTCGATGAGCGTGCCGGGCAGCGCCGAGCAATTCACGGCCAAGAACGGGTGCTCGTGGCGTGCGCTCAATTGATGGAGGGCGCGAGCCACGAGCTCCTTGCCCGTTCCCGTTTCGCCGCGAATCAGGACGGGCGCCTCGGCGTCCGCGACGCGCTCGATGAGGCGGCGTACTCGGGCCATCGCCGGCGAGGAACCCACCAGCGCTGCGGTGCCCCACGTCCGATCGACGCGCTGCCGGAGCCGGAGCACCTCACCCTTGAGGTGCAAGCGCTCGTGAATGCCTTCGACGATGGGAAGGAGCATTTCGGCGCTGAGCTCGTCCTTGAATACGTAGTCCTGGGCGCCGCGGCGCATGGCCTCGCGAATTTCGACGATTTCCGTCGAGCTCGTCACCATGACGGCGGGAATCGTTCGCCCCGTCGAGCGCATCCACGACAGCAGATCGAGGCCGCCTCGATCGTTCAACGCGTCGGTCAGCCGCACGTCCACCAGCATCAGGTCGGGCGCGGCGGATTCGATGGCCGCTTTGGCCGACGCGAGCGAATCGGCTTCGGAGATTTCCGCGTAGCTCAGGGTCGCGAGCAGCTGGCGGAGGACTCGCCGCGCGCTCTTCTGGTCGTCGATGATCAGGATCTTCATGTCTAGGCGACCTCCGCCGATCGGCGGTGCGCGACGACGTCTTCCGGACGGATCCGGATGGTGAACGTCGTGCGGTCGCCGTCGCGCGTGGCGGAGATGTTCCAACCGTGAGCACGCACGAGCCGGTGAGTGATGGCGAGACCGAGGCCGGTCCCTTTCGCCTTGGTCGTGTACCACGGCGCGAAGAGTTTTGTCGCGTCGCCCTCGAATCCAGGGCCGTCGTCCCAAACGACGAGCTCCGAATAGCCCACCTTGTCCGACCACGTAACACCCACGCTTCCGTCGGTTCCCGCGGCTTGCAACGCATTGGCGACGAGGTTCACCAGGATTTGCGTCGCTTGATCGATGTCGCACCGAATCTGAGCGGCCGCGGGAACGGCTCGAACGATGCGGCGCTCACCGAGAGAATCGCGGAGCAGTGTTTCCACTCTGTCGCAAAGGAGCGACACCGAGAGGCTCTTCCGCTCGATGCGATGACTCGCCATTCGCCGGAGCCCGGAGACCAACCGTTCGAGACGACCGACCTCCTCGGCGCCGATCTCGACGTCGTCCGCGTCGAGCGGAGCTCCACGTTTCGTGTTGTCGAATACGCTGCGGAAGAAATTGATGGGGTAGCGGATTTCGTGCGCGATTTCGGCCGCGACCGTCTCGACCAAGGCCGCCCGTTCGCCGCGCCACGCGGCCGCCTGCTCGCGACGCCTCGCTTCGAGCTCCTGATAAGCGAACGCGTGCGCGAGCGCCAAGGCTCCTTGATTCGCGATGGTACGGAGCAGATCCAGGTCGTCGCTCGTGAAGAGGGCGCCGCCCGCTTTCTCACCGACTCTCAGGCTGCCGAGTCGCACGCCGCCGAACTCGACTGGCAGAGCCAGATGCTCGGCCCCCGCATGCTCTCGCAAATCGTTGAGAGCCCCGACGTCGATGAGCCCGCTCTCCGAATCGTCGCGGTGCGCCTTGGGCTCGACGGAAAGCTCGACGCGTTCGCACGGCAGCCAGCGACGGATCGTACGCTCCACCGAGCGTGCCACCTCTTCTGGGGAGGTGATCACGATGAGGTCCTCGCTGAGCTGTTCGACGGTCGGCTTGTACTTCGTTCGCGCCGCGAACAGGCGCTGGTCGACGAAACGAAGCGCCGCCAAGACGAGCACCGACGCGATGACCCCGCTGACGCTCGCGGCGATGAACGCCTGCCCGAAAGGTGCGCCCAGGCTCGCGGCGAGCGCCGTTCCGATCGCGACGGCGATCGCGCAGACCGTCGAGCCCACCGCCAAGCGCGTCAAGATACGAGAGAGCAGAGCACGGCTGCCCCAGAGATCGTATCGGATGAACGCGTACCCCGTAGCGATGGGAAAGAGGGAAAGCGTGACGAACGACAACGCCTCGGCGGTCGCGGCGTGTAACCCATGGATGAAGAAAAAGGCGCCGATTCCGACGTGCGGGGGCGCGACCGAAACCAAGAGGGCGCGCAACCGAGCGCGACGGACACCTCGAGCGCGCAAGAATCGTACGGTGAAGGTGGCTCCAAAAAAAAGAAGCGAGATTCCGAGGGCCGGCGTCCAGAGCGCCTGGAGGTTCACCGTGCGGTGACCCGAGGCCGTCAGGAACAGAAACACCGTCGCAATCGAAATGCCGATGCCGACCGCGACGTATTCGAGCCACGGAAACCTCCGGAGGAGCGCGACGTCGTCCGGCAGTCGGAGCGCGAGCATGACCCAGCTCGGGGGCACCATCGCGAACGCGGCGAAGAACAACCAGGAAAACTGGCGCGTCGTGTGAAAGTCGAACATCAGCCCCACGAAGACCGCGACCGACAGGCTCACTTGGGCGAACGTTCGGGCCAGTGCGTTGCCAGGTCGAGCCGAGAGCGCCACGAGACCGGCGACCGCGTAGAGCGCGGCGGCGAAGAGGAACGAGCCGGCGTAAATCCACCACGCCGCTGGCTCGAGCGGCTGGAGGCGAAGCGTCAATGCTCGGACTCCGCGTCGCGTTTGGACGACGGCCTGGATCTGGCGCTGCCCGGCGTCCCATGCGCGTTCGATCTCGGCGTCCCAAATGTTGCCCGGTGACGTTCCCTCACCGGTTCTGAGTGGCTTGTCGTCGATCGAGAGCACCCTGTCCGGGAACGCGAGTTCCTTTCGGCGACCTTCCCAACCAGGAAACGCGATGTCCGAGACCACTCCACCCGGATCGACGAAGAGCCCCGCCGTCGGATCGCCGTACCAGCTCACGGCGTTCTTCAGCGCGAACAGGCCGAGCGTCACGCAGACGGCCGAGACTGCGAAGAGCGGCCAGCGCCTCACGGACCGGGCAATCATCGAACGCTACCTCTAGGACATGTCCTTCTTGGCATGTCCGGGCTGACTGGTTGGAGACTACGCGGAATGGTCGAGTCCGCCAACGGAGGACACGTTTCGCTCCCTCGTCTCGGTGTGCTCGTGTGCGGGCGTGTGCGAGCCCCAAACCTCCGACGCTGTTTGAAACCAGGCATTTTCGAAATTCGTTCTTTGATCGAGTCCGTTCCCCGCGTCGAGACACCGTCGCCGAAGCGCGTCGATCTCGTCGCGTACCGCGGGGGGCGGACCTGCATCGGCGAGTCGGTCGAGGATGAACACGAGTGCTCGGATCATGGCGCCCGGCGCATGCGCGCGTAAGCGCTCTTCGCTTCCGGCGACGAGACGGAGGTGCCGAGCGAGCGCCGAACCTGCTTGCGCCGCCAGCTCGTCACGACGAAGTGCGCGCGCTGCCCAGCGCGCCCACGCCGGGGAATATGCCGAACGAACCGGGCCCGGCGACGCACGCAACTCGAGAAACCGCTCGGCGGCGACCTCCTCGCCGAGGCTCGCGAGTGTTTTCGCGACGGGGTCGGCGACCGCTAGACACGCTGCGAGCGCCGACACGCGGCCGTAGCCACACTTGGCGTCGTGCCCGTCGGTGTCAGCAACCACCGGAAGGACGTCTGCGACGTCCGCGAATGGTGCGTCGCTCGCGTCCGGCTCGGGACGCCGCGCCGACCGAGTCAGCACACTCACGAGCTCGTCGACTCCGAGGTCCGGGTTCGTCGCCAGCACCAACAACGCAACGCCCGCGGCGATCGCGGAGGCGCCGCTCGATTCCGCGTGACCGAGCCGCGGCCGCTTGGCGAAAGGGTACGCCATGTCGTCTCCGGGCGCGGCGACGCGAACGGCGGGGCCTCGATTGGCGAACGGACGTGTCAGTCCATTCTTGTCGGTCCATAGAAACCAGCCTCCGTTTCTCGAACTCGGCGCGACACAGAGAACGCGCGGATCGCTCGCCGGATCGCCGAGTTCGAGCGTCAGACTGGCGTGCACGGAACCGTTCGGACTCGACACCTCTCGCCCCGTCGGGAACACGACGAGTGCGCCGCGCCCTTCGCGCCCCAGGCGAACGGCGACCTCGAGCGCGTCGTCGAGGAGGGGGCTCGTCGTGGTCTCGACGTACGTCGCGCACACGACCACGTCGGCGCCGTCATCGACGGCGCGAACGATCGCGAGGGGAAGCGAGAGCACGTCGCCCGCGGGCTTGGGAATGAGGTACAGGCGCGGCGACGCGTCGGGGGCGACGCCGCGGAACGGCCCGATGCCGTCGCGCGAACGACCGCGGCTTCCGACCGACCACGCGACCATCATTGCGCCATGTGACGAACCGGCCGGCGCCGAGGCTTGACCGATACACACCTCGGCGTCGAGCTCGAGCGCGTCCGCGTCCCCGGCAACGTCGTCGATCACGGCCAACCGCGCGCCCGCTCCCGTACCGCAGACCGCGCGTTTGGCGTCGACGCCTCCCTGCTCGCCGAGGAACCAACGGTCGCTCCCCGGAATGTCATGAACGAAGCTCGGCCCGCGCACGCGCCAGTCGCGAGGAGTCGCCACCGGGGCGAGAGAGACGTCGAGTCGTGCACCGAGGCTCATGCTCCCTTGATCCGCTCTCGTCACGTAACGCACGGAGAAGCTCGAGGCGTGAAGCGTGTCCTCGAGCTCGGATGCGCCGCGGAGCGACTCCGTTTGGACGCGATACCAAAACAATGGTGCGCGGACCCAAACCGGTTCCACGCGGACGCCTGAGTCGAGCCTGCGTAGCGCTCGAGCGAGCACTTCCGGATCCATCGCGTCGCGCGTGGCAATGACGAAATGGTTTCCCCGGTCGGGACCGCTGTATCGGCCGAGCGCTCGATACTCGAAATCCCAGGGTCGGATCACCCGAACACCTCGGCCGCCCACGGCCCCAGTTGTTTCAATCGCAGGAGAAAGCCCGGAGTTTTGCGCTCATTTTCGTGAAAGTCGCGCGCCTCGCGTTCGCGCTCGTCGGCCCAGTGAGCGAGCGCCACCGCGCCGAGCTCTTCGGCTCCGAGCCGCGCGTTTCGATACGCCGTCTCGGACGACATCAAGAGCTCGGCGAGCACACCCGATGACAGTACCAGCGCGCGTGCTTCGGCGAGGTCGACCGGTTTCGAGGCATTGTCGAGCTCGTGGCGCGCCAAAAGAAGCGCCCAAGCGCCGCCTCGAACGAAGTCGGCTTCCCAGTCGACGACGTCGTCTTGAAATTGAAGTCCGAGGGCGATGTTCATGAGCGTGGAACGAACCAGCTCGGTTCGGTCTGCACGCCAGCCGAGAGCTTTCCCGAGCGCGACGCCCGCAGTCAAGCCGACGGCTTGCTTGCCGGACGAGATCGCTTCGTAGAGGGAGAACGGCACTGGATCGTCCTCGCCGAAGCGTTGCTGCTCCGACACGATGGCCTGGTGCGTCCGTCGGTCGGCGTCCGACGCGAGCTCGACCGCGGGCTCACCGTAGAGCTCGAAGAGTGCTTCGTCACGCGCGAGCCGAACCTGCTCGAGCACTGCGGCGAGCTCGAGCGAGGCGGTGACTTGTCCGTCGGCGACGCGGTCCGCTCCAAATGCTTCGATCACGGCGAGCAAATGAGCGAGGACGGCGCGATCGACGAGTCGTGCATCGACGCCGGAGGTCCCGTCGATCAGGAGCTCCGGCGCTTGCAAGGTCACCGCGTGTTTGAACGCTTGCGACCACGTTATCGACGGTCGTGGAACGAGACCGAGCCGAAAGGGGAGCTCCGCTCCCGCGGAGCGCAACTCTGGTGGGAGGCGGGCCACGAAGGAGCCGTAGAGCGCATCGATTCGAAGGGAGTCCGGCATGAGACCTCGCGACGACCCCCGGGCAGTCCGGGAGCCCGACGAGGGATCCCGGAACTCGTGCCCCACTTTGGACTTAGTATCCGTTCGCTTCTTTCCATGGGGCGAGCGTGACGTTGAAGCGCTCTTCTACGACGATGCTCCGCCAGAGAAGCACTTGCATGGCGCTCAAGCCCTCGAACGGCCCGCCTACCCAGGTCCGGATGCGCTCGTTGAGCTGCTCCCGAACGGCCTCTGCTTCCGACTCCTCGTCGGTCTCGGTGACGGCGGTCGGGTAAAGGGCCAGGAGCTGTTTGAACTCGTGGTAGCGCTCTTCGCTTTCGAGGAGCGAGCGATAGAGCTGGCGGAGCTGCTGATGGGGGTCGCTGCGATTCGATTGATGAGATTGCATGAACTCACTCCTTGGTTCGGCGTTGGGCCGAGTGGGGAACTCCTCCTGTGCAAGGCGCGTGCATGGTCGGATCACCCCGAAAAGCCAGGCGTTTCGTCGATTGCACCCGTTCGGGTTAGCCCGCTTGCGGGCAAGGCCTGTCCGGATCTGACCAAGCGGCCGATCCGGGAAGCAGGGCCACCGCCGGCGGTCGCGATAGACCTCCGCGCTCCTTCCATGACGCTTGGGGTGCAGCGTTGCCCGGATCCGGGCGATCGATGCCCGGCTTCGGGCAACCGCCGGACGCCGTCGCGTCGTTTTTCGGCGCGTTGCCCTAGGGGCCGGCAAGCATGGAACCTGCAGACCGGGTCGCGACTCCATGCTGATCGAACCCGAGCCCGAACCCACTCCTGATGCGGCTCAAGCGAGGGCCTCGTCGATCCACTTCGTCGGCAACAAGCGGAAGCTCAAGACGTCCCCGTCTCGAGCCCGGAGCACCGAGCTCGAGTTCCTTCAGCTTGCCTTGCACGACCTTCAAACGCCGGTCGCCATCCTCGACACGAGCATGAAGCTCCTGATCGGCGATTTTGCGTCCGCCGATTCGGAGACCTTGCTCACCCTGCGCGACGCGCAACGAGCCGCGCGGCGCATCCAACAATACATCGACCATCTGCTCACCGCAGAGCGCTTTGGGCGGGGTCTCGGCGTCGATCGGAACCCGTTCGACTTGTCGCGGATGCTCGCCGACTTCGCCGACGAGTATCGCGGCGCGGCGCTGGTTTCCGATGCCACCTTGGACCTCGACGTCGACCTGTCGATGATCGTCGAGGGCGACGTGACGCTGATCCGTCGAGTGCTTCAGAATTTGCTCGAGAATGCGCTCCGTCACGTGCCGTCGGGGGGACGCATCCTCGTCGAGGCGCGTTTCCAAGAGGCGTTCGAGATCCGGATTTGCAACGACGGGCCGCCGGTGCGGCTCGACTCCCGCGAGCGGATCTTCGACAAGTTTTGCGGCGATCGACGGCAAACGGGCACGACGGGAATCGGGCTGTATTTCTGCCGCCTCGCGGTCGAGGCGCACGGCGGCACCATCGCCGTCGTGGACTATCCGGAGTGGCCCACGTGCTTCGTCGTCCGCTTGCCCGCCTGATCCGCTGAAACGAGGCCTTTCGCAGCGTCTCGGCGCCGAAGCCCGCCGGCCGTCGCTCGGGGCGAAAACCCCGGGGCGGTCAACTCGTCGGGGAACCGCTGTACTTGGTGTAGAAGAGCGCCATGTCGTGGTTCGGCCGCATGGCGTGGTTCGGGATGGCGCTCGTCGGTTGCGCGTCCGGGCAGCCTGGCGCCCAAGTCCCGACGCCGGCTACGTCGGCCGCGCCGTCTCGTGCGACGACCGCGAACGGCGCCGCTCCCGAGCGCCCGCTCGGCCAGGCCACGGTATCGCTGCTCGACCCTGGGAAAGAGCCGCGGCGTCCCCTGCGCTACGCGTTCACGATGAAGCCCGAGCGGCTCGTGCTCGATATGAAAATGCAGATGAAAGTCTCCATCGGCGCTCAGACCGCGCCGGAGGTCGGGCTTCCGACGGTTCGCACGGTGCTCGACGTCACCCCAACTCGCGTCTCGAAGGACGGCGATCTTTCGTATGACGGACAGATCAGTCGCGAGGAGGTCGTTCCCGACGGTGACATGGCGGAGGCGGATCGCGCGGCCCTCGAAAACCAGCTCGCGAGCATCGTCGGCATGAAGATCCACTCCACGGTAACGGCGCGCGGCGTGGTCACCGACGCGACGATGGACGTTCCCGACGGCACCGCGCCTCAGCTCCGGCGCATGCTCGAGAGCATGCGTGATTCGCTCCGCGGTTTGAGCTCGCCACTTCCCGTCGAGCCCGTCGGCGTCGGCGCCATCTGGCGCGTCGATGTCGCCATCAAAACGGGCTTCCGGCTCGAGCAGAGCAGCGTGTTCACGCTCAAGGCGATCGACGGTGCGAGCGCCGATTTCGATCTGAAGTTGCGAGAGACTGCGAAACCGCAGCCGGTCGTCACGCAAGTTCCGACGAGCGACACCCACATCACGCTCGAGAGCTTCACCGGAACCGGCACCGGCACGATGAAGACGTACTTCGATCGCGTCGCGCCCGTGTCGAACGTCTCGTCCGACACGTCGATGCATCTCGTGATCGAACAAGCCGGTCAGAAAACCCCGACGCACACCGACCTCCACGTCGAGCTCGGTGTTCGCCAGACGCCCAGCTAGAGGGAACGAGGTCGTCATGGTTCGCGTGTGCTTCGTTTGCCTCGGAAACATTTGCCGCTCACCGACCGCAGAGGCCGTGATGCGCGATCTGGTCGCGAAAGCGGGCCTGTCGTCGCAGATCGAGGTGGACAGCGCCGGCACCGGCGACTGGCACGTCGGTCATCGCGCCGATCCGCGCTCGATCGCCGCCGGAGCGCGCCGCGGCTTCGCGCTCATCGGGCGCGCGCGCCAGTTCGTCTCGAGCGACTGGCGCGAGTTCGACTACGTGCTCCCCGTCGACGGCTCGAACTACGAGACGCTCGTCCGGGGCGCGCCGTCGGGCGCGGCGGGAACGAAACTGCGACTCCTCAGATCCTTCGATCCTGCTTCGCCGCCCGGCGCGACGGTTCCCGATCCGTATTACTCCGAAGACGGCTTCGACGAAGTGTTGGACCAGTGCGTCGCAGCGTGCACCGGGCTCCTCGCGCACCTCGTCGCGACGCACGGGCTCACCGCGTGACCTTCGCCTGGGAGGGCGCGCTCGAGACGATGCTCGGCGCCCGGACGCGAGCCGCTTCGCCGCTCTCCGGCGGGGACATCAACGACGCGTTCCGCGTCGAGCTCGACGACGGGCGCGCGGTGTTCGTCAAGACCAACGCGCGGGCGCCGCGCACGATGTTCGCCGCGGAAGCGCGCGGCCTCGAGTGGCTCCGCGAAGCGAACGCGATTCGCGTGCCTCGCGTCCTCGGTGTCGGCCCGAGCGATGCGGTGCCGTTTCTGGTGCTCGAGTACCTCACGCCGGCGCGCCGCACGCCGAACTTCGACGAACGACTCGGTCGATCGCTGGCCGCGCTGCACCGATTCGGCGCGCCGCAGTTCGGCCTCGACCACGACAACTTCGTCGGTCGCCTGCCTCAATCGAACGCGAGTGCCCCGACGTGGTCGGATTTTTATCGGGACCGGCGTCTCTTGCCGCAAGTGAAGCTCGCGCGGGACGCCGGGCTCCTCTCCGCGTCGATCTTGCGGAGCGTCGAGCGGCTCGTCCGGGTGCTCGACGATCGCGTCGGAGCGGCCGAGCCGCCGTCGCGCCTTCACGGGGATTTTTGGGGGGGCAACCTGCACGTCGATGAACACGGTGAGCCGTGCCTGATCGACCCGGCCGCTTACGGCGGCCATCGCGAAGTGGACCTCGCGATGATGCGGCTCTTCGGCGGCTTCGGCGACCGCGTGTTTTCGGCTTACGCCGAAGCGTTTCCCCACACCGACGGTCACGACGACCGCGTGCCCCTCTACCAACTCTATCCGCTTCTCGTGCACGTGAACCTGTTCGGCGGTTCCTACGTCGCTTCCGTCGAGCGAGCCCTTCGCGACGTCGTGTGAGAGTGCTGGGGACGAGTTCGGCGGTCTTGGCAGATCCGATCACGATCGCCGAAGAGATCAAGACCCACGAGAAACACCGGCGAGGCTGGCGGGACCGGTTTCTGGTCGTCGCAGTCGCGAGACCTTTCAATGCCGATGCCGCGAAGCGGAAACCACGGCTCGAGAGGGTTGATGGCGCGTCGCGAATGGTGCACTAAGGCGTCCCGTGAAACTCGCGACGTGGAACGTGAACTCGATCCGGGCTCGGCACGCGGCGCTCTTCGCGTGGCTCGCGCGCGTCGAACCCGACGTGCTCTGCATGCAAGAGACCAAGGTCGTCGACGACGATTTCCCGACCGACGAATTTCTTCGCATGGGTTACGCCGTCGCGATGGCCGGGCAAAAGACGTACAACGGCGTCGCGATCGCGTCGCGCCTGCCGATGAGCGACGTTCGCGTCGGGCTCCACGACGAGACGGATCCGAAAGACAAGCGACTCATCCGCGCGAAGATCGACGGCGTCGTCGTGTACTCGGCGTACGTCCCGAACGGCAAATCCGTCGAATCGCCGTCGTTTCGGGAAAAATTGGGGTTCTTCGCGCGGCTGCGTGAAACCCTGGAACGAGAGACGTCGCCGGACGCGCCGGCCGTCGTGTGCGGCGATTTCAACGTCGCGCCCGACGATCGCGACGTCTACGACCCCGACGCGCTCCGCGGTCAGCTTCACTTCTCCGACGCCGAGCACGCGGCGCTCGCGGATTTGAAACGCTTCGGGCTCGTCGATCTGTTCCGAGAAAAGCACGACGAGGGCGGGCTCTATTCGTGGTGGGACTACCGCGGCGGCGGTTTCCATCGAAACCTCGGGCTCCGCATCGACCTGCTGCTCGCGACGCGGCCCTTGGCGGCGCGGTGTTCGAGCGCCGACATCGACGTCGAGCCGCGCCACGCCGACAAGCCGTCGGATCACACGCCGGTCGTGGCGACGTTCGCTTGAACCGATTCGGATTGTGCAAAAAATCGCGCAAGCACCCGGGCCGCCGACACTGCGATGCGACCCCGCGAGAGCCATTCCTCGAGCGACGGGTCCGATTCGAACGCCGCGCGGACGCGCGACAGAGCGGGCAAGTAGACGAGCTCGCGCGCGAGGCCGCCGCCGCGGTGGACTCGCGTCGCCATTGCGACGGCGTGGCGCGCGGCGATGCCGTGCTCGAGCCCGATGCGAACCGCGTCGACCCAATCGGCGCCGCCGAACACGGCAGCAGCCATGCAGTGGCGTACGCCGAGCTCTCGGCGTCGGCCGTCATCGAAGAGCCCTTCGCGATCTTCGATGAGGAGTGCGCGTCCCTCTTCGTCGTCCGACGCACCACACGTTCCCACCGCGAAGAGCCCGAGCGATTCGTCTCGCGCCCGGTGCCGCGGCAGCACGTGGCCGTAGATCTCGTGGGCGGCGATGCGCTGCGCGCTGTGCGGGCTGTGCCAGAGCCCCTCGCGGATCACGACGAACCCGTCGCCGGCCGCCGCCGAGGACGAGATCGCGTCGGTCTTCGTGATGCGCACCGGGAGTCGCAGCTTGCCGACCAGCGCGGAGAGCGCGCTGAACAAGCTCCGCGGATCGTCCTCGTCGTCCGAGCGGACCCTCAGCGGTTCGGCGGGCGGCGCGAGACGGCTCCACTCGAGCGCCCACCGTGCCGCCTGCTCGCCGTGCTCGGACGCGTCGATCGTGAATCGGGCCGCCGCGCGGCGCCGAAATTCGGGCGTGCCGAGCGCGTCGACGATCGCCGCTTCGCGAAAGAGCTCGCCGGCGCGTCGCGCGTACAGCTCGCCGATCGGTCCGTCGATCGGGGGATGTTTCGCGGCTTCCTCGAGGACGTCGAGCAGCGCCGCGAGATCCGGCTTCGGTGCGTATCGCCAGTCGGGCAGCGCCGGCTCGCCGGCTTCCCAGCGCGAGGCGAGCCGATCCATCTCGGCCGACGCGTTCGCCGGCCGGCACCGATCGAGGAGGGACGTCGCTCGCTCGGCGTGCGAAAACAGCCGATCGAAGTCGAGGAGCGACGGGATTTTCGACACTTCCGGAAGCGTCACACGACGTCGGGCTTCAAACAAGGCCTCGCTCCGCGTCGTGAGGTAGAGTCCGCGCCGTGCCGTTCCGACGTCGCTCGTACTGGCTCGCGGTCGCCGCGGTTGCCTACGTGTGCTTCGGCGCGCTGCCGTCCGCCGACAAGCCGATCGTGCCGCTCCTCGGCGTGCTGCTGCTTCCGATCTGGCTCGCGGAAGTGTGGCGACGCACCGTCGACGCCGAGCCCTTCGAGCGAAGGATCGAGCCGGCCGCGCTGTCGGCCGTTCGCGCGTGTCACTTCGGCGCGGCGCTCTGGGTCGCGGCGCGCCTCGGCGCGCCGGGCCGCGCCGGTTACGACGCGATCGCCAATCTCGGCACCGCCATCAGCACCATCGGCGCGCTCGTCGCGCTCGCACGCTTGCCGAGTCGCGGGGGCATGCTCGCGCCGGCGCCGTCGACGCGCTCGCTCGATGCCGCGGCCTTCGCGGGCTTGCTGTGGGGCATCGCCGTCGCGCTCCCCGCAACGCGCGCGCTCGGCGCGCCGCGCGGGGCGTTCATCGACCCGCTCGCGATCGACTACGCGACGACGACGGCGAGCCTCGGGAGCCTGCTCGTCTTCATCGCGGCGACGTTTCGGTTGCGAGTGCAGCGCCGCCTCGAAATCGGCGTCGTCGATCGCATTTCCGGCGCGTTCGCGCTCGCTCTGACGGCGGTGTTCGTCTCGGTGCCCGCTGCGGCCGCCGACATCGCGCCGCCCGATCGATTGCTCCCGATCGGGCTCATCGTCGGGGCGCTCGCCTGCACCTGGGCCGCCACGGCTCGCGAACCGACGACGGTCGCCATCGCGCTCCGCGGTGTGCTCGCCGTGATGATCCTCGGCGTCCCGACGGCGCTCCTCGTCGGAGTCGCGGCGCGTGCGTTCCCCGCTCACGCGGGACCGATCGCGCTCGTCGGGTGTGCACTGGCCATCGCGGTCGGCGTGGTCGCGCGCGACGTCGCGCGTCCGCTCGGGCCCGAGCAGTCGCGGTGGCTCGAAGCCATCGACAAGGCGAATCACGGCGCGCTGCAGCCGGATCCCGACGGGGCGATCCGCGCCGCCCTCGCCGCGCTCGATGCGACACAGCGCGAGCCCGGCGAAAAGCCCGAGCTCTGGCGCCTCGCGCCCGAAGAGGTGCTCTCGGTCGACGTCGCGGGCTACCTGCACGTCACCAAATCGAAAGCCCCCGAGCGGCTCATCACGATGGCCCTCGGCGAGCCCGAGCGGACCTTGCGCGCCGACGTGCTCAAGGCGCTCGAAGTGAGGAAGCCCGAGGTGCGCTCGCTGCTCGCGTGGTTCGAATCGCGGAACGCGTTCTCGGCGACCGTCGTGCTCGACGAAGAGGGGCCCATCGGGTTTCTCCTGTTGCCCCGCGGCAACCGCAAAAGGCCGATGACCCTCGAAGAGGCGCGCGCGATTCGCGTGCTCACCGATCGGATCAGCGCGCTCATCGCGGTGTCGTCGGCCCTCGCCCGCTCGCGCGAGCGCGAGCTACAAGCGACGAGCAAGGCCGTCTATCTCGACTCGGAGCGCGTGCGGCTCGAGCGGATCATCGATCGCGGCGCGGGAAGGCACCGGGGTTTCGCCGAGCTCGTCGCGCGGCCGATCCTCGCGGCGGCGTACAGCCCCGCGGCTCGCTTCACGATCGACGCCGTTCGGAACCTCGGAAGAAGCGGCGTGCCGCTCACCTTGGTGGCGCCTCCGGGGGTCGACGCCGCCGGTTGGGGCGCCGTCGCGCATCTGGCGAGCCCGACGCGCAACGGCCCGCTCGTCGTCGTCGATG
>DATBBD010000299.1:0-4387 GCA_036271175.1 Polyangiaceae bacterium
CCTTCTCGTTCGACGCGAAGTTCACGTCGATCTTCCGTCCCGCGTCGGTCGAGTATCGCCTCGACTACGCCGCGACGTACGACGGCGTTACGATGCAGCGGTCTCTCCATCGCGTCGTGGGCGGCGCGATTCACTACTCCATCACCGCCGAGCGCATGGCCGCGTCCGACCAAAAGACGGCGGAGGCGACGTTCGACATGGCCGCCGATCTTTCGTTCAGCTCCGCGGGAACGGCGACCCTGGTGCTGGACGGGAGTCACCGGTACACGCTCGATACCGGCTCGGGCGCCGTCGCGCGCGTCGGCGCGGAGTGAGCGGGTCCGTTCGTGATGCGGGGTGCGCTCGACACCCCGCTACACGGGCCTGCTCGAGCACTCACTCCTAGGCCTTGGATTTGACGAGGTAGCGGAGGAGTAGATCGACCAATTCGTCGACCAGGGTTGCTTCGTCGATGCCCGGAGGTCGCTCGAGCAAGCTGGCGAGCATCGTCGCGCGGACGGATTGATACGCGACGAACGCAGCAGCGTCGAGATTGGTACGGCGAACGGGCGCGCGCGTCGCGACGAGGAAATGGCGAATGATCGCGATCACGCGGAGGTCGAACGCATGGACGCGATCGGCCTTCGCGGAACGGAGACCTTCCACCGTCAGGATGCGATGGAGCGCCGGGCACGCCGAATAGAGTTGGGCGAGCCCGCGGACCACGGCGGTCACCGTTTCGCGCGGCGCACGAACCAGGTTTCCCTCGGAGAGTACGCTCTGCATGAGCGAGAGCGCCCGCTCGAATTCGCGATCTTGCAAAGCGTCTAACACGGCGTCGCGATGCGAGAAATATTGATAGAGCGTGCCGATGCTCACACCGGCGACTTCGGCGATGCGCGTCGTGGTCGCCGCGTCGGTGCCTTCTCGATCCAAAATCCGAGTCGTCGCCTCCAAAATGGCGTGAACCGTCGCTTGGGATCGGGCCTGTCGCGGCTGTTTTCTCGCGGTGCTCGCTGCTCGTTTAGGCATGACGCAAATTCTGAAAGTAACGCGAATGGACCTCGTCGCGGCGCTCGTCGGATAATCTTCGAGAAATGAGGTGAAGACGACGATACACGACCGAACCAGGGCTCGCCTACTGATTCGGAAGGTCGCTAGCGGAGTCGCGCAACGGAGCGCCTTCGACGAGTGACGAGATCCGACTACGTCAGTGGTCAGTTCTCGTGCGATATGTCGTTCGGGTCCGGTCTCGGTGCGGGCGGCGTCGCTGCTTGGTGTTCGAGCACGACGCAACACGACTGTTCGTGAACGACGGCGTAGCCCGACGCGGGAGACGCGAGCCAGCGCTGAAACGAGCGGTAACCCTTCACCCCGTCCAACCCGGAGCACACCAACTTCTGCTCGGCGAAATGCGTGCCGGGCCGCTTCCAGCAGAAGCGTCCGTTCGCTTCCTCGGACAGGACGACGAGCTGAGCGTGTCGCTTTTGCACGTCGGATTTGTCGACGCCCATCTCGAATCGCGGTTTCGAGAAGCGAACCGGTATGTACGAGTACTCGTCGGCGAGGATGGTCGTGTCGGGCGGGTACGTGCTGGCGAGCCAATCTCCGACCGCGATTCGCGGATCGAACCACCGATTGGCGACGGTCGCGTTCGCACGCACGGTGTTGACCACCATGAGGACGACCACGGCGGTCAGCGCCGACAGTGCGAGGCCACGCCACTCGCCGCGACGGAGCTTCGAGATACCGCGCCCGATGCCGAACGCGCCGAGCGCGATCGCGACGGGAAGGACGACGAAGGCGTACCGCATCCGGCGCATGTTCACGTCTTCCGCCAAGAAGCCGAACGTCGTCACACAGAAGACGGCGAGCACCGTCACGTAGCGACGTCGCGGACTACGGGAAAAGATTCGAAGCTTCTCCAAGAGAGTCCCCTGAGAGGCCTTTCCACGAATGCGCCATTGTCCGGAGAGCGCGACGCCAAGGAAGAACACTGCGACTCCGACGGCGGAGAAGTCGCCCGAAAAGACGCCGAGCCACGCGAGCGGATTCGATGACTCCGCGCCAAAATGGCCCCGCTCGACGTGGCGATAGCGCCATTCCACCACGTGGATGAAGGAGCGCCAATCCGGCAAGACGTAGGGATTCGTGAGGAGCCACGCTGCCGAAAACGCGCCGACGACGCCGCTCGCGAGCAACGCGATGCGAAGGGCGACGCGACGCGGCGTTGTCTCTCGACCGACGCCGCTGGAAAGCTCGCCCAGCACGATCCACGCGGCGAGTGGCGGCAGGACGAACACCCCACCGTATTTCACGCCGAACGCCACGCCCGCGAGCGCCGCGGAGCCGACCACGCGACGGAAGGAATACGTGCCGAGGAGGCAGGTCATGGCGGCGAAGATCGCGGTCGCTTGCAGGACGTCGGGGTGTATCCACACCGACGATTGGGAGAAATTGGCTGATCCTACGAGTGCGAGCGCCGCTAAGAGCGCGATGGCCGCGGGCGTACCGAGTCGCTGCTGAACTCGGTACATCAAGAGACCGGCGAGCACCGCCGCTGCAAGCGAGACGAAGCGAAGCGCGAAGGCGATGAGGTACACCGTGAGGCCGAATCCGAGGCTCTCGAAGAGGCGAATCAGGCCGTGGGCGATCGATTGATAGACTTGGCCGTAGTCGTAGAACCCGTGCGGGTACACGGTGGTCTTCGGGTCGAGGTTTCCGTGCTGCAGATTTCGCAGCACCATGCCGACCAGATTATTTTCGTCGTAGTCGAACGCGCGAAGGAGGCGCACCGTGTCCATGGTCACGCCGAGGCACATCAACTCCGACGCGAGCAGGAGTAACAGAGCCGCGAGCGCGACGACGACCGCGACCGAGGTCGCCACTGCCTCCACGCGCCGACCGTCGCGGAACGTCAGGCGCGTCGCGGCCTGCCTCGATGGGTGCCATCGAAACAGAAACGGCAGCGGTCCCGCCTCCAAGCGGACTTCCTCGATATGACGACTCAGCTGCCCCCCGGTTGGCCGAGCGCGACCATAACACGGCGTGCAATTTCAACATGAGGGCGCCATGAAGATTCGTTGAGACTCGTGCGCTCAATCAGCCGCTGCGTCGCCCGGCGCGCCGCCGTCGGCCGCAGTCGAGAGGCCGCTCCCGTCGCCGGAGCTCTTTCCGAGTGCGCATTGTTCGGTCACCGCATCCATTCGCGGCCAATACATGCCGTGGAGAATGCACATTTCGTTCGTGGCTGCGCTCGGACCTTGCACGATCTGCTTCGATGTCGTGTTGTCGTAGTTACACGTGTAAGAGATGGAAGAGCCGGAGGGCAGGGGAATCGAGGGATCGTACGGAAAAGCGCGCGGCGCGGGCTCGCTCCATTGTGAGCTGTCGTAGAGATCGCCGAGGCTTTGCTGAACCGTCTGGTCGCTGGAGGTCGCCTTGAAGTCGACCCCCCGCGAATGCATGTGCGACCACAGCAACGCCAGATGAATGTCCGTCGAGAGCGGGCAGACACGCGTCGCGCTGACCTGCGCGAGCGGCGGAATCACGATGCTCGGGTTGTAGAAGAAGATAGACCCGGCCTCTTGCTCGACCTTCTTCGGATCCATCGTGTGAAGCACGAAGCTCACCTTGGGCTGGAGGTCGGACGTCGTGGTGTTCAAGTAGTGGGACGTCAGGAGCAGCACCTCGCCCGGTTCGAACAGATGCGCGACGCCGGGAGGTAGCGCACGGCTCGAGTCGGGGGCCTGCGCCTCGTAGTAGGTCCCTTTGAAATTTCCGACCTGTTCGAGGTCGGTGCAGGGATGGACCGTCGCGCCTCCGTCGGGAACGGACGTCGAGTTCGTCCGAAAGACGAGGAAGTGATGGCTTCCCGGAGTGAAGTGCGACTCGGCGTGATTCACGGCGATCTCGCCGCGATCCGCCGGCAAGGCGACGTAGGTGCAGTCCGTCGCTTCGCCGCCCGCGGGAACGAATCCCTCGGTGTGGAACGTGACGTCGGCGAACGACGTGGCGGACGACGTGTTCGTGGACCCGCAGCCGGCCGTGACGGCGAGGAGTAGCGCCGGCGCAACGGCGCCCCGAAATGTCAGAAACCGGCTCGAAATACGGCGAATATGCGTGCTCACCGCGCCACCGGTACGCGAAGGGAACGACGAAGTCCATGGTCAGTTCTCGCGGTTCGACGCGGTGGCCATGTTCGGGCCACGACCCTGGACGCGCTTGCTTCGACTCGGGCGCCTTGCTACTTCTTTTCGGGCGGAGAGGAGCGCAGTCGAGATGACCGAGATGTATGCGAAGTCCGGGCGACAAGCAGTGAGCGTGCTTTCACTGACCGGCGATGCGCGAGACGTCGATGTGTTCCTTGGTCCTGCGTTGCATCGCTATCACCAGACCGAAACGCTCG
>DATBBD010000300.1:0-1716 GCA_036271175.1 Polyangiaceae bacterium
AAGGTGCCGTCGACGCCGCCGACCGCGAGCTGGGCGGCGAAGTCGGGGCCGATGCGTGGGCTCGAGTACGCGACGCGGAGCGCCGTCGCGAGGCTCATCGCGGTCACCAAGTTCGCGTCGAAGAGGCCCGAGCCGTTCGTGAGCTTCGTGCCGGGTTCGAACGCGCCCACGCTCTTCATCCATTCGACGACCGCGTCGGCGCCGTCTTCCCACCGGAGCGGCGCGCTCTTGTGAAACGCGCCGAGCGCCTTGAAGAGCGTCTCGGCGTAAAAATTGTCGCTGTCTTTGCCGAGCTTTCGCACCAGCACCGCGAGCGGCTCGGACTCGACGTACGCGAGGCGCGCATGGGCCGATTCGCCGCCGAGATCGACGCCGCCGGTGACTTCGACACCGCTGAGACGCAAGATCTCGGCGAGCGCGTAGCCGGCAAAGAGCCGGGGGTCGTCGACCCGCTTCGAAAAGCGGACGCGCGGCGCGCCCTCGCCGACCGTGCCGCCGAGCTCGGCGCGCAAGCGGGCGCGATCCGGAAACAGCGAGAGTCGAACGGTGTCGTTCGGTGTCTTCGGCCGCGTCGTGATCGTGCCGTGCACGTCCACGAAGCCCGGCGGATCGAACCACGCCGCGGCGGGTTCGCCGGAACGCCCCGGCACGACGGTGAGCGTGACGCTATTTTCGTCGAGCGCGACGGCGCTCACCGGCGCGCGAAATGGCGCCCACTCGTTCGGCTGCGACGCGAACGCCGGCGGAACGAAATTGGCGTCGAAGTAGCTTTGGTCGACGAGGACGTGCGCGACGCGGTGCGCGCCGAGCGCCTTGAGCGCGCGCGCGAGCTCCCAGAGGTCGTCCATCGACAGCGACGGATCGCCGTTCCCGCGGATCACGAGCGGCGCGACGACGCCGTCCGTAATTTTTCCGTACACGCCGGTCGAGAAGCGGTAGTCGGGCCCGAATCGATCGAGCGCCGCAGCGGCCGTGAGGATCTTCGTGTTCGACGCCGGATTCATCGGTCGATGCTCGTCGTACGCCGCGAGCACCTTTCCCGTCGCGACATCGACGACCGCCGCGCCGAACCGTCCCTTCCCCGCGGTGACCCAAGCGCCGAGCTCCTGGATCCGCGCCGTAACGTCGTCGGTCGCAGCCGTCGCTGGCGACGAAACTCCGACGGGCGCCGTCGAGCTCGCGACGGAAGAAGCGACCGCGGTGGGCACACCGGCGACGGCCGTCGTCGCCGCAACCATCGGGAACGCCAAAGCCGGAATCACCCGGTTCGATCGTGCCATCCGAAAGAGCGTACCCCGGGACGGCGAATGCATGCTCGGCCGTGGCTCGAAAGAGGGCTCGAGCAGCGATCAACCGGGCCCAACGCGAGCAGAATTCTAACGCGGCGAGCGGAAATTCGAACGGGGTGAGGGGCCTCGTTCGACGCCAGGCGCTGATCGGTCTTGGCAGACCAGATCACGCTCCACCAATGAAGCGCGAGTGAGACTACCGGCGACCCCGGCGACCGTCGCTAGAAGTGCAGCGAGAGCCACGACGCGGCCCATTTCGAATTCCGAGGAAACCAGGGCAAATAGCCAAAAAGCCACGACATGGCTCGATTGGCGAAGACCGCGTGGTCGGATGCGTGGGTGAGGCGCGCAGACGTACGAATAGTACGTCGAGCACCGAGAGCACGCAGATGGCCGCGTGCTCGAGCGAAGCGGGCCTTGTCCTAAG
>DATBBD010000301.1:0-3685 GCA_036271175.1 Polyangiaceae bacterium
CAGAGCGACGGCTTCGGCGAATCGTCCGGGATCGATGGGTTCGACTTCGCCTTCGCGAAATCCGACACGGGAATCGTCGGCGCCGCGTCGTCGACGTCGCCGTCGTCTTCTTTCACGCTCGGCGGCGGCCGCTCCGTCCTCGGCGGATCGATCGCGGCGAGCGCTTCCTTGATCGCCTTCCGCATCGCCTCTGCGCTCTGATAGCGATCGAGCGGCTCGTACGAGAGCACCTTGTCGATCACCTGGGCGACCTTCGGGTGCACGTCGGCTTTCACTTCGCGGATCGGCTTCGCGTGCTCCGTCATCGCGAGGAGAAGCACTTCGTTCTGCGTCTCGGCGACGTGGACGTAGCGGCCCGTGATGAGGCGGAACATCATCGCGCCGATCGCCCAGAGATCGCTGCGCCCGTCGATGTGCTCGCTCCGCCCGCGCGCCTGCTCCGGCGGCATGTACTCGGGCGTCCCCATCACGATGCCCGTGCGCGTCTTTGCCTCGCCCGTGTCGAGCACGCGCGCGACGCCGAAGTCGAGCACCTTCACGCCGCCGTCGCCCGTGAGAAACACGTTGTCCGGCTTCAGATCGCGGTGCACGACGTTCTGCGCGTGCGCCGCCGCGAGCACGTCGAGAATTCCTTCGGCGACGACGAGCACTTCTTTCTGCTCGAGCCGCCCGCCTTGCGAATCCGTCCGCTGCGCGAGCGACTTGCCGGAGAGGAGCTCCATCACGAGATACACGGCGCCGCTGTCGTCGACGCCATCGTCGATCGCCGACACCGCGCCCGGGTGCCCGACCTTGTTCGCGACGTACCCTTCTCGCAAGAAGCGAGTGCGCACCGCCTCGTTCCGCTGCAGCTCCGCGTGCAGCACCTTCACGGCCACGCTCTTCAGGTTGTTCTTGTGCGTCGCCTCGAAGACGGCGGCCATGCCACCGACGCCGATCAGCTTGTCCAGCCGCCACTTCCCCGCGAGCGTCTGCCCGATTCGCTTCTCGGCCGCCTTGACGTCCTCGTCCTCGCCGGCCGGATCCATTCAACGACGAGTCTACACGATCATTTCTGCAGAGCGGCCTCGACCGCGGCCTTCGGTTGCACCGCACCCCAGCCTTGCCGATCGATCGAGATGTCCGGCACGCGCTTGGCCGTACGAATGAGGATGCGCTTCACCTCCGAAGGCGTGAGCTTCGGATTGGCCTCGAGCATTTGCGCGACGACACTCGAGACGATCGGCGCCGAGAAGCTCGTACCGTCGACCATCTTGTAGTGCTCGTCGATCACCTTCTCGTCGTGGAGCCCCGCGTTCACGATCTGCCGAATCAGGTACGGCTGCCGGTCGCGCGCGTCGTCGAGCGCCGGAACGATGCCGAGATTCTCGGTGATGATCTGCGCGAGCTCGTCGTCCCGCGACAGCTCCAGCCGGCGAAACAGCTTCGCCTGCTTCGACGTCGGCGTGTGCGGAAGGATCGGCGCCGGAATCCAATCGGCGAGCGTCACGATCTCCGGCTTCTGCACGCCGTCGATCGTCGGCCCGTACGAAGAGCGATACGCCATGATGCGTCCGAGCTCCGGGTTGCCTTCGTCGTCGATGCCGCCCACGCTGATCACGCACGGCACGCTCGCCGGCGGAACCACGTAACCGGGGCGGTGACCCGAATTGCCGACGGCGCACACGACGACGATCCCCGCGCGCACGCACGCCTCCGCGAAGCGCGACAGCGGGTCGTGCAAGTGGCTCACTTCGTAATCGCCGCCGCACGAAATGTTCAGAATGCGAATGTCGTAGCGCGCGCGATTCACGAGCACCCACTCGATCGCGCGCGCGATGTCGTCGTGGTGCACGCGCTGGAGCGTGCCCGCCTTCACGAGCACGAGCCCCATCTCCGGCGCGAGCGATTTGAAGCGCCCGTTCGAGAGCGAGCCGTTCCCCGCCGCGACTACGGTCGACATCATCCCGTGCCACGAGGAGACCTCGGGCTTGCGAATGTGCTCCGCGCCGCCCTTGTCGTTGATCACGTCGTAGTACGCGTGGATGCGCGAGTGCGGCGTGATGAGGTCGGGGTGATCGTAAAAACCGGAGTCGATGAACGCGGCGACGACGCCGCGGCCCGTGTGCTTCGCGTCGGCGCCGATGCGCTCGGCGATCGGCTTGGGATCGCGCTCACGCCCGCCACGTGGTTGCTGCGGGACGACCGCGAGCTTGCCTTCGGATCGCCGCATTCGCATGAAACTAGCGAAATTGCCGCAATTTGCTAGGATTACGCAGCCGTGCAGCATTCTGGGCCACAGTCGCGGACGAACACGCTTCGCGTCTGCCTCGTCGACATGAACAACGGCGTCGCGAACCAAGCGACGCGTTGCTTCCGCCGCATCGTGGAGACGTTCGGCAAACGCGTGCGCGAGAAGAACCCGCACGTCGAGCTCGCGTTCAAGCACGTCCAGCCGCGCAACCTCGGCGAGCTGCCGAGCCACGACGACGACCTCGTCCTTTCGTCCGGCGGCCCGGGCTCCCCGCACGACGGCTTCGACGATCCGTGGTGCACCGGTTTTCGCGGCTTCATCGATCACGTCGTCGAGTCGAACCGTTCCGGCCACGGCCCGAAGCTCCTCGCCGTCTGCCATTCGTTTCAGCTCTCGGTGCTCCACCTCAAGGTCGCGCAGATGAAGAAGCGCGCCTCGCTCAAGTTCGGCCTCATGCCCGCGTACATGACCGCGGAGGGCGAGGGCGCGGATTTTCTCGCGCCGTTCGGCTACCGCCTCTTCTGTTGGGAGCACCGCAACTGGGAGGCGCTCGAGCTCGACGAGAAAAAGCTCGCGACGCTCGGCGGCCGCGTCCTCGCGAAGGAGACGCACCAGACGCACGACCGCAGCAAATACAAAGGCGACGCGATCCTCGCGCTGCGCTTCGCGCCCGGGATCGACGGCACGCAGTTCCATCCCGAGGCCGACAAGCCCGGCGTCATGAACTGGATCGAGCGCCCCGAGCACAAAGTCGCCGTTCAAGACGCGTACGGCGAGGTCCTCTACGACCGCATGGTGAAGAGCCTCGCGAACCCCGACCGCCTCGCGAAGACGTTCGCGCTGCTGATCCCCGGCTGGCTCACGTACCGCTTCAACGAGATCGCCCCCACACGTGATTGGAAACCGATCGACGCGCCCTCGCAGGCCATGGCGGAGTTCGACGTCGCGGTCTGAACGTTCGGATCCGAACGTTGTGGTGTAGGGTGCCGTCATGACGGAGAAAATCGGCATCATCGTCGGCATGGAGAACACCTTCCCGCCGGCGTTCGTGGCGAAGGTGAACGAGACGCCCGGCTTTCACGCGGACATCATCAAGGTCGGCGCCGTGAAGGAGCAGCTCGGCGACCGCGGGTTCGACGGGTATCGCGTCATCGTCGACCGACTGAGCCACGAGGTGCCGTTCTACCGATTCTTCCTGAAGGCGGCGGCGCTCGCGGGGACGTACGTCATCAACGATCCGTTTTGGTGGAGCTCCGACGACAAGTTCTTCGGCTTCTCGCTCGCCTCGAAGATCGGCGTCGCGGTCCCACGCACGGTGATGCTCCCGCAGAAGGGGTACATGAAGGGCATCGACCCGGACCGCTCGCTGCGCAACCTCGAATACCCGCTCGATTGGAACGCGATCTCGAATTACGTCGGCTTCCCGGCGATCCTGAAGCCGGCCGACGGCGG
>DATBBD010000302.1:0-18036 GCA_036271175.1 Polyangiaceae bacterium
CCGCATGGGCTCGCCGAAGTATAGGTGGTACTTCGTCGGCAAGGGCATCATTCCCCCCGGTATGAGGAACTGCGGAACGACCGGAAACACCGGCACGCCGAGGGCCTTCGCGAGCCAGTCGAGGTTACCGACGTTGATGAATTGTTCTTCAGCGCCGACGACCGCGACCGGCACGATGGGCGAACGCGTCTGGATCGCGAGCCGCATGAACCCGAAGCCGAACTCCTCGAGCTGATAGCGGCGCGTGAACGGCTTCGAGATGCCACGCGTGCCCTCGGGGAATGCCAGGATCAACTCCTCGCGCTCGAGGAGCCGTTCGCAGTTTTCGGGCACGCCGACAACCTGGCCCGTGCGGTTGAACAGCGTCGACACGAATGGGAGCGTCTGCACCCATTTTTCGACCATGGCCCGCGCGACACGAGGAGGGTCGGCGTCCATGAGCATCGCCATGGCGATCATCATGCCGTCGATCGGCAGCTGCCCGGAGTGGTTGGCAATGAGCAGGGCGCGCCCTTCGGGGATGTTGTCGATGTTATGAACGGCGGTTCGGAAGTAGAGCCGATGAAACACCGACAGGAACATCGACGTGTACTTCGTGAAGTCGGCGTCGAGCCCGAAGGGGTCCCCGCCGATGCGCTCGTAGTGGGCGCGCACGATGGCGGCGCGCTCCTCGAAGTTGGGGCCCAAGGTCCGCTGCGCGAGGTCGTCGACGATGCGTCGAGTCCGCGAGAGAAACTTCTTCGCCAGCGGCGCGAGGTCCCTCACCGCGACTTCCGAAATCCTGAGCAGCGCTGTTTCCGGATCCATGACGATGAGCGAAGGATAGAGCCGCACCCGGACAAATTGCACGGACTCGGACGGGTTTCTTGACGCGACGATCGCCGGCCACGAGGATTCGAGGGTGATCATCGCCCCGGCATTGAAACCGGGCGACCCGATTCGCGTCGTTTCGCCGTCGGGGCCTTTCGACCCGGAGCTCGTCGCGCGCGGCGTGGCGTGGCTCGGGGAACGGTTCGAAGTCCGTCCTGGCGACGCTCCACTCGAGCGCCAAGGCTATCTAGCGGCCCCGGACGAATTGCGGCTCGCCGAGCTCAACGCCGCGCTTCGCGATCGCGACGCACGCGCGGTCGTCGCGACGCGAGGCGGCTACGGCCTGAACCGTATCGCCCACGCCGTCGACGCGCGGGCGCTGCGCGAGAGCCCGAAGTGGATCGTAGGTTTTTCGGACGTCACGGCGCTCCACGTGGAAGCGCTGCGCGCCGGAGTCGCGTCGCTTCACGCCGACAACGTCGCGGGCCTCGGGCGCGGCGATGATCGATCGCGGGCGAGCTGGCTCTCGGCGCTCGAGCACCCTCTCGCGAGCAGGCGCATGGCGGATCTCGAGATCTGGCGCAGCGGCGTTGCGACGGGTCCCGTCGTCGGGGGAAACCTCACCGTGCTCTTCACGTGCTTCGCGGCGGGTCGACTCGAGATCCCGAGGGGCGCCGTGCTTCTCCTCGAAGACGTCGGCGAAGCGCCGTATCGGCTCGACCGCATGCTCTCCGGGTTGCTCGTCGGGGGCGCGCTCGACGGCGTCGCGGCCGTCCTGGTCGGAGATTTCGTGGACTCGGAACCCGGACGCTACGGGGTGCCCGCGAGCGAGGTGCTTCGCGAACGCCTCGGCGAGCTCAAAGTGCCGCTCCTCGCCGGACTGCCCGTCGGGCACGGCCGAATCAACGAACCGGTACACCTCGGGCTACCGGTGCGCGTGGACGGCACGACGGCGACCGCGACCTTCGGATCGCTCGACGCTCCGACGCCCTGATCGTCGCGCGCTCGGCGCTACTCGAACAGCTCGTCGTCGCCGACGTCTTCGCCGTCATCGTCGAGCTCGACGCCATTTTCGTTCGAACCATCGGCGGCGCGGGGACGCGCGCCTTTCTTCTTCTTCCGTTTGCCCTTGGTCGGCTTTGCGTCCCCGTCGGGAGCGGGGCTGGCAGCAGCCCACGGAGGCGGCGCCGGTGACGTGGCGGCTGCTGTCGCCTTGCCACGAGCCGGCGGCGGGGGCGCGGCACGGCGAAGTGACGGCGGCGGCGGCGGGCGCGACGTTCGCATCGACGGCGGCGGCGGTGGGCGCGGACCCACGGGCGGCCGACCTTGCGGCGGAAACGGCGGCGGCGTGGAGCGGCGCGGGCGCTCGGGGGGCTCGGTCATCGAAACGTCGACGTCGACGTCGAGATCCGATTCGCTCGGCGACTCGTCGTTCTTGGTCGGAGCCGCTGCGTGCTCGGGTTCCGTTGCCTCCGGCGGCGCGTCCGACTTCGTGTCGGCGAACGCCGCTTCCAGCGCCTCGGGAGGCATGTCGCGGAGAATCGTCTTCTCGTCGTCGACCCAGCCGTTGTTCGTCGGGGCGCTCGCGGCTTCTTGCGATTCGGAGTCGCTCGCGGCGTCGGGTTCTGGCACTTCGCGAGCCTCGCTCTCGCGCAGATCGGCCTCGGCGGCAGGAACGGCGGGCGTATCGCGATCGACTCGCGCGCCCTCCTCTTCCCTCTCCGGCGCGGGCTCCGGTTCCGGCGTCGGTTCCTCGTGCACGACGGGCACCTCGACCTTGACGGGCCGCTCGCGCGCGGGCTCGACCTTCGGCGGAGGCGGCGCTTCGTCCTCTTCGACGGGCGGAGGGCGCTTCAGCATGTTCGCCTTGGCGCGATCGAGCCCCTGAGTGGCCTCGGGATCGCCCGCCTTCATTCGGAGCACCCGTCGCCACGCGTCGGCGGCCTCGCGAGCGTCGTCGAGGCGCTCTTCCCAGAGACGCGCCACTTTGCGCGCGAGATCGGCGCGCTGGGTCTGATCCCGCCCTCGGAGGATCTGGTCCTCGTAGAGCGCGACCATGCCGCGATAGTCCTCGAGCTGCGTGTAGAGCGACGCGAGCTTGTCCATGACGTCCGCGTCGGACGGCGCGAGCTCGTGCAGGCGTTTCAGATCCTCGGCGGCTCCACGGGGATCGGAGAGCAGATCGCTTCGAAGCGAGGCGCGACGTCCGAGGAGCTTCCGCACCAAGGGGCCGTCGAACACTTCGCTGAGCGCCCGGGTGAGCACCGCTTCGGCGCGCGGCGGCTCGCCGACCTCGTTCGCGAGATCCACGAGCGCGTCGAGCGCAGGATCGTCGACATGGGTGACGAGCGCGTCGCCGAGCCAAGTGAACGCGCGGTCGCGATCGCCGAGCTCGCGGTTCGCCATGAGCGCGGCGCGACGAAGGAGTGCACTACGCGTCCGCCCACCGTCGCGCGATCCCTGACCGCCGGCCGCCAGGGCTTCGGCGAGGGTCGCGCGAAGCGCCGTCCGACCGCGCTCTTCGTCGGTCACACGAGCGATGCGCTCGAGCGCCTCGATCGTCTCCTCTTGAACGCCCGCGCCGAGTGCGATGTCGAAGAAGCCACGCGCGCGATCGAGCGCGTCCCGTTCGCCGGCGACCTGTGCGGCCCGTGCGAGCGCGCCGAGACGATCGGCGGGCGATTTGCATCGCCCGATCTGTCGTTCGTACAGGTCGACGACGTGACCCGGCGCGCCGACCAGCTTGCCCAGGCGCTCGAGCAGCGGCTCCACCTCTTCGGGCGCGACGCTCGTGAGCGCTTGCTCGCCGTGCTGCACCGCTTCGAGCGGATCGACGCCGGCCTTCACGAGCACCTCGGCCTGCCGCACCATTTCTTCGGCGCGCGACGAGCCGCTGAGCTCCCTGGCCATCAAGTCGTGCGCGATGGAGAGCGCGTCCAGATCGCGCAGCGCGATCGAAACTTCTTCGAGCGGCTCTGCGATTTCGCGACGCGCGACGCGGAGCCGCGCGAGCTCTTTCGCGACCGACGCGGCTTCTTCACCGGCGGACACCTCGACGAAGCGAGCGAACGCACCGTGGAGCTGGTCGTCGCGCTCCGCCGATGGGGACGTCTGGCCGTACCACTCGACGAGCTTCGAAGCGACCAGGCGCTTCTTGCCGAGTCGATCGCCGAGCTCGACGTACGCTTCACGACACGGTCCATCGCCTTGCTCGGCGAGCCCGGACAACGCCTCGAGCGCGTCCTCTCCGCGATCGAGCCGCTCGGTGAGAATTTCGGCGAGTCGCCGGGTCATCCGGCTCGCTTCGTCTTCGTCGCCCTCGACTTCGACCAGCCGTGCGAGGTGCTCGGCGACGAGCGGCCAATCTTCGAGCCGTTCGGCGAGCTCGACGATGCGCTGAACGGCTTCGAAATCGTCGGGGTCCGCGGCGAACACCGCGTTCAACGAACGCAGCGCCGAGCGCGGGTCGTCGAGGTGTTGCTCGTACAAGTCGGCGAGACGCGTCGCGATTTCCGTCTTCAGCTCGGGGCCCGTCACGAGCTCGAGTCGTCGCTCGAGCGCGCGCGCCGCAGCCCCGTAGTTGTGCCGCTGTTCCTCGAGGTTCGCGAGATGCACGAGCGCTTCGTCGTTCTTCGGATCGAGCTCGGCCAGGACTCGTTCGTATTGTTCGACGGCGGCATCGACGTCGCGAACGCCCTCGGCGAGGAGCCGCGCTTCTCGCAAGACTACCCGCGCGATTTCCGAGCGGTCGCTCGTCGCGCGGGTGAGCTTTTGCAAATAGTCGACGGCTTCGACGAACTCACCGCGCTCTTCGGCGTCGTCGGCGAGGAGCGAAAGCGCTTCCGCGTCGTCGCCATCGAGGAGCACGAGCTCCAGGCTTTCGCGAGCGAGCGCGGGGTCGCCGAGCTCACGCTGGAGCTTCGCGGCGCGCTTTCGGAGGCCGATGCGCACCGTCTTGTCCGGGTGTTTGTCGGAACGGCGGAGGAGCATCGCGGCGATCTCCGCTCCGCGATCGGCGCCCTCGAGGTGTCCCTCGAGCGCTTCGGCGATCGCGTCGTCGGTCGGGTCGGCGTCAATGGCCTGATCGAGCCGGCCGATGGCGCCTTCGACGTCGCCGGCTCGCACGAGATAGTCCGCTTCGGTGGCGTAGAGCCCGGCTTGCTGCTTCGGCGAACGCGCCAGGCTCGCGCGCTCGTCGGCCGCAGCCGCCGCTTTCGCCCACGCTTCCGCCTCGACGAAGGCGTGCTCCGCCGTCTCCCAGCCCGCGGCGTCGTTCGCGATGCGCGCGGCTTCGGCGAACGCATCGCCGGCCAGCACGAGATCGCCCGCCGCGTGACGGAGCTCGCCGAGCTTCTTGTAGAGGCCGCCGCGCGCCGGCTCGTCGGCGACACTGCCGACATTTTCGGCGATGACTTGCGCCGCGAGATCGGGCCGGTCGCCCTTCTCGAAGAACTTCACGGCCGTGCCGATCGCGGTCTCGTCTTCCGGCGTGAGGGCTGCGATGCGCGCCCAGGCTTCCCCCGCGGCCGCAAAATCTTTGCGCTTCGTCTCGTGGAGTTTCGCGAGTTGCTTCTCGGTGGAGATGCGAACTTCGACGTCGCTCTCCTGCTCCGCCTCTTCTTGAAGCAACGTGGCGAGGTCGTCCCAGCGGCTCGCGCGTTCGAGGAGCCGGCGCAGTTGTTCGCGCGCGTCCGACTCTCCGGCGTCCAGCGCGAGCAGCTCCTGCCACGCGACGATCGCCGTCTCGAAATCGCGAAGCTGCGTCTCGCAGAGCCCCGCCACTTCGCGGAGCCAGCCGGCGCGCGCTTCCAGATCGGCGTCCTCCGACTTCGCCGCACGGAGCAGCACGTCGCGAAGATCTCCGTATCGCCGCGCGCCGCGGAGATGGGTCTGGAGAAACGCGAGCGCGTCGGAGTTCGTCGGATCGCCCTTCAAGACGTCGCGATAGACTCCCGCGGCTTCGTTCTTGCGATTCTTCTTGAGGAGGCCGAGGGCCTTCTCGAGCAAGTTGTCGACCGCGTCTTCGTCGAGCTCCGGTTCGTCTTCCGACGAGGGCCCGAGGTCGTCGACCGTACGATCGGGCTGAACGGGAGCGCGCGACACTCGCCCGGGGCCGCCGGCGGAGCGCCCCGACGCCGCCGAAGCGCGAGGCACGGCGTCGCCAGCTGCGGCGCGCGCGTCCGCGGCGAGCGCGCCGTTCGGATTCGCTTTCAAATAGCTCGCCGCGTAGGGCGCCACGTCGCGCTGCCTGCCGAGCTGCTCGCCGTAATAAATCGCGAGCTGCACGGCGCGGTCGTGACCGGGAAGAATCTCGAGAGCGCACGTCGAGTAGGCGTATCCGTGCTCACCCGCGTATTCCTCGGCGAGTTCGACGAAGAGCTGCGCGCCGACGGCCTTCCACGACTCGTCTACCGGTTGCCCGCCGCGCACGCGCTCGAGCACCAAGGTACCGAGCTGCTGCTTCAACGACGGATCGTTCGGGTCGAGGCGCCGCGCGTTGTCGAGCGCCTCGAACGCGCCGTTCGCGTCGCCCACCTGATTGCGCGCTTCGGCCTCGTCCGCGTACAGCGCGACCTTGCGCTCGGGATCGTCGACCAGCGATTGCTCCATCGCGTAATACGGGAGCGCGTCAGCGAATTGCCCGGCGGACTTGTAGACTTCGCGAAGCGAGTAGATCGCGTATTGACTGCCCGGATCGTAGTCGAGCGCGCGCCGGTAATTTTCGACGGCCTTCGCGGCGTTGGAGAGCGGAGGCTCGGAACACAAGCGCCCGAGCTCTTCGTGAATACCGGCTACTTGCAGACGAATGGACGCGTCGCGCTGCGCGAGGGGCGCGAGCGCCTTCGCACGCCGCTCGAGCAGCGCCGCGAGCGCCTTCATGTCGCCCTTTTCACGATAGAGCTCGCCCAGCCGCTCAGCCGGGGTCCCCTGCGTCGGATCGCGGTCGATCGCGATCATGAGTGCACGCGCCGCGCGGTGCGCGTCGTTCAGCGACAAAACCCAGACGTTCGCGGCCTCCGTCAGCCAATGACTGGCTAGCGCCGGATCGACGGTCGCCGTCCCGACTTTTTCGAGCAGCATCGCGTACGCGCGAGGGTCCTGCTGCCCCGCGCTGTGCGCATGCAAAATGGCGTCTTGGTCGTGCGGATCTTGCACCAAGCGCTGAACGAGCGCGTCGATTTCACGCGGATCCATCCCGCGTGCACGCTAACACGACGCATCCGGAAGCCGCAAACGCGACGCACGATTCCCTTCGACGCGTTGCGCGCGTCAAACGGCCTCACTGCCGTCGTCGATCTCCGCGTCGTCGCGGGCCAGTGACGAAGCGGGAAGGCCCCCTCCTCTTATTCATGTCGGCGTGCCGCCTCCCGCGCCGCTCGGCGCCGCAAGCAGCGTCGAACGCGACCCGAATGTGCCCTTTTCCGCCTCGAGAATCGCAGGCCGACGCCATGTTCGCGGCGCTCGAGAGAAGGCGCGGGCGCATCGTGGCCGGCTCCACTATACTTTTGGAGTGCGTTGGGAATCTCGCCCGACAGATACATCTCGCCGAACGGCGTCCGGCGCACGTCTCGCTACGGTGTCGGTTTTTTGTGGTGCCTTGGCGACGTGCGTCTCGCTGCTCGCCGTTGCATACGTCGCCGCGGTCGGGTCGGGGTCGACCGCGCCGTCGCGCGACTCGACGCGTCTCGCGACGCAGGCAGTAGTGGCGCGCACGGCGCGTCTTTCACGCCTCAGCGACGTCGCGGACGATGCCGGTGACGTCGCGACGATTCGCGAACGACGCGTCGGGGACATCGTGATCGTCGATGTCGCTCCCGACGTCGCGTCACTCGACGACGAGCTCGATCGCGAGCGCGCCCGCTCCGCGGCGGCACACCAGCGGCTCCTCCTCTGGCTCGTCGTGCCCGATTGCAAGCCCTGCGCGGCCGTCGACGGCGCGCTCGGGAGCCGCGAGCTCCAGCGAGCACTGGCGCGAACTCGCCTCGTGCGGTTGAACGCCGCCGATTTTCTCGCCGAGCTCGACCGCATCGGGGTGCCGGTCGACGGTTTTCCGGGCTTCGCGCTGCTCGGTGCCGACGGTCTGGTGACGGACTACGTCAACGGCGGTGAGTGGGACGAAGACACGCCGGAGAACATCGCACCTGTGCTGAAAAGTTTCGCGGAAGGCACATACACTCGCCGCGTGACGCCTTGGCGCGGGGGTCCGCACGAAGACCAAACCCCGATATAGGCGGGTCGCAGGGTACCTGGGCTCGAGAGCATCGACGCAGCGGCGGTGACGTATGGCGCCGTCGGTCGATGGGCGAACCCTCGGACGGGGCAGACACGGCGCGCCGAGCTCAGTACACTCCGCCCTCCGCGAAAATGAATGCTCGGACGTCGAAGCCGCCCAATCGCACCCTGCGATCCCAACTAGAGGAGTACCGGAGCCAAGGGACGGTCCATTCGCTCCGCGAAGCGGTGGGGATAATCGTCCCACTCGCCGTCGAGCTCGCCCAGCGGCACGCGAGCGGCGAAGTGCTCTTCCTTCATCCCTCCTCGATTCAGCTGAACGGCTCGGGGTATTGGCAACTCTCGCAAAGCGTGGCTCGCCTCACCCCCGTACTCGCGCGCGACAAGGCGTGTCTCGCGCCCGAAGAACGCGCAGGCAGCCCGGGTAACGCGCGTTCCAGCGTGTTCGGGGTCGGTGCCGTCCTCTACGAGCTCGTGAGCGGCCAAAGCGTCGGCCCGGCAATGCGCCGTCCCACCGAGGTGGTTCCCGGGTTGCCGCCGGAGCTCGACATGGTCCTCGCGAAGGCGCTGGTCGCCGACGCAGCGCACCGTCCCGACGACCTGAAGGCGCTCGCTCAGGCGATTCATCATCTCGCTCCCGCCGATGCGCCCGCGCCCCCGCCCGCCGACGAATCGCATCTGAATCACAACGACCAGTTCGAGGTCGACGTGCGCATGTCGATGGTGAACATGGAGGGCGCGCTCGGCGCGGCCGGCACTCCGTATGAGATTGCCGTCAGGAATGCGCCCGCAGCGCGCCCCACCGGAGTCGATCAAGCGACGGAGGCGCTGACGGAACTCAAGCACCGGCTCGAAAGCGATCCGCGTCCGCGTTACGTCGTCATCAAGGAGGGCATGGATCACGGGCCCTTCAACGCCGTCGAGCTGCTCCAGCAGATCGCGAGCCACACGTTCGAAGAGCAAGACCTCTTGCACGATACCTTTTCGAACGACGACCGTCCGATCGGGGAGTGGGAAGAGTTCGCCCCCTTCGCCGATCACGCCCGCCGTCACCGCGTCATCGCCGCGGAGAAGGTCGCCATTCAAGCGACCGTCGAACAAGAAAAAAAGAGCACGCGCGGCAAGGCGTTCCTCGGCCTGTCACTCGTCGCGATCGTTCTCTTACTCGGCACGATGTGGTTTTTGAAGCAAGCCGGGCGCCGGCGCGACGAAGTCGCCGTCCAGACCGACACCGCGACGAACGTCGACTCGCAGGGCGACCTCAACCTAGGGAAAAAAGGCGGCAGCAAGGGGCACCGCGTCGTCGGCGAATCGGGCGGCGTGCCGCTGCTCGCGGGCGGGATGAGCTGCGAATCGGCGCAAGCCGCGTACGTCGAAGAGATCAACATCGGCGGCTCCAAAGTGCCGGCCGACATCACGTCCGCTCAGTACGGCTCGATCCTGAACGGCGGCGGTTATTTGAACGGCTGCGGGCTATCGGGGAGCATGGGCGTCGACGTGTGCGTCGCGGTCCAGAACGGACACGCGGTCGGCGTCACCGTCCGCACCCAGCCGCACAACGGCAGCGTCGCGGGCTGCATCGCGTCGCACGTGCGCGGCATTTCATTTCCGGTTCATCCGAAGCTCGACGTCACCCGAACGCATTTCGCGGCCCAGTGAACGCTCGCACGGCTCGCTCGAATCCCTTCGCGGTGGCCCTCATCGCGGCGGGGTTCGGCCTGACGACGGCGTGCGCGGTTCCCGTCGCGGTCGACCTCGACGAAGCGAGCGCCAATCGCGTCGCACGCGCCCTCGACGAGAACGGCATCGCGGTCGAAAAATCGGAAGAGTCGAGCGGGGGTGATCGCTGGCGCATCGAGGTGAGCCGTGACGACGCCGCGCACGCGGTTTCGGTGCTCGCCGATCGCGGTCTTCCCGAAGACGCGAACACCGGAGCGCCGACGTCGAGCGGCGTGAGCGCCCTCGTGCCGAGCCGAGGCGCCGAGCAAGCGCGGCTCCTCGCCGGGACCGCCGCGGAGCTCGAGCGGACACTGTCGGCGATCGACGGCGTGCTCACGGCACGGGTGCATCTCGCGGTCGAGCACGTCGATCCGCTGTCGGACGCCGAGCCGCCGAAGCCCACCGCGTCCGTGCTCTTGCGCTACCGAGGCACGTCGCCGCCCATCTCGGAAAACGACGTTCGAAAACTGGTGGGCGGCGCCGTCACCGGCCTTTCGCCCGATCGCATCGCGGTGGTGAGTATGGTCGCGCCGGATCCGCCCGCGACGGAGCCGCTCGTGGCGCTCGGCCCCTTTTCGACGACGCGAAGCGGGGCGGCGAAACTGCGCGCGCTCCTCGCCGGCGCAGCCGTGCTCAACGTGTTTCTCGTTCTGTGCGTGCTCTCGTTCTGGGCGCGAGCGCGGAAGCTCAGGCAGAAGCCGGCCGCGTTGCCGGCGCGAGATCCCAGGTGATCCGCCTCGACGGGATCACGAAGACGTTCGACCGCTCGGTGCTCTTCGGCGTCGATCTCGACGTGCCGACCGGGTCGCTCTACGGCCTCGTCGGGCCTGGTGGCGCCGGCAAAAGCGTCGTCTTGAAAATCGTCGCGGGGCTCGTTCCTGCGGACGGCGGCAGCGTCGTCGTCGGCGGGAGCGATCTTGCGACGCTCGATCCCCTCGCCCTCGCCCGCCATCGCTTGGGCATCGGCATGGTGTTTCAAAACAACGCGCTCTTCGACTTCATGACCGTCGCGGAAAACATCGCGTTCCCGCTCCGACGCTCGTCGGGCTTGGGCGACGCGGAGATCCGTCGCCGCGTCGAAGAACGACTCGAACGCGTGGGCCTCCCCGGCTTCGGCCCGCGAAAGCCGGCCGGGCTTTCCGGGGGACAAAAGAAACGGGTCGGCGTCGCCCGCGCGACCGTCACGCGCGCGCCCATCGTCCTCTACGACGAACCGGCGGCGGGCCTCGATCCGGTCACCAGTCAGCGCATCTTCGATTTGCTCCGCGCGGAGCAGCGCGCAGCGGGAGCCACGGTGATCATGGTGTCGAGCGACGTCGATCGGCTCCTCACCGTCACCGACAAGGTCGGCATGATGCACGAGGGTCGCGTCGTCTTCGAAGGCTCGACCGAGCAGGCGAACCAGAGCGAGGATCCGATGGTCCGTCAGTTCTTGAGCGGCAAAACCGACGGCCCGCTCTGAGCCGCGCAGCGCCGGATCGAGCCGTGTAGACTACGGCAAGTTCGATGAACGCCCTCGTCTCCGCCATCGGCCGTTTCATGATCGGCGTCGCCGCCATCGTCGGCGCGATGGGCCTTCTCTTCGGGAGGATCATGTCGCGGATCGTGCGGCTCGACCTCGACGGCGAAGGGACGCTCTCGAACCTGTACAAGATGGGCGTCAAATCGCTCCCGGTGGTCGTGATCACGGCGCTCTTCACCGGCGGCATCATGGTCGTCCAGGCGGCGCCGACCGTCGAACGCTTCGGCGCGTACTCGCTCCTCGGCTGGGGCGCCGGCTTCGGCACCTTGCGAGAAGTCGGGCCGCTGCTGACCGCTCTCATGATCTCGGGACGCGTCGGCGCGAACAACACCGCCGAGCTCGGCACGATGGTGGTGACCGAGCAGTTCGACGCGATGCGCGCGCTGGCGATCGACCCCATCAGCTTCCTCATCGCGCCGCGGTTCGTCGGGATCGTCGTCACGTTGTTCCTCTCGACCATCTTCGCGGACGTGCTGGCCCTCGTCGGAGCGGCGTACGCGGGCTTGCCGCTCCTCGGCGTCGACCCCGGCGTGTTCTACGACGGCGTGACCGGCGGACTCCTCGGCATCGGCGACGTGATCCACGGGCTCGTGAAATCCGTCCTCTTCGGCATCGTTATGGCGCTGTCGAGCTGCCAATTCGGCATGTCCACCGAGGGCGGCGCGCCGGGCGTCGGGCGAGCCGTCAACTCGACGGTCGTCGTCACCGCGACCGGCATCTTCGTTCTCGACTACCTCGTGTCCTTCGCCATCTGATGACCGACGCTGGCAACCCCCGGCCGTCGATCGACGAAGCACTCGGGCTCTCGCCGGGACCGTCCGCTGCGGCGATGGGACAACTCAAAGCGCTGACCGACTCCGTCAAGGAGCTCGTCTCGCTCTTCCGCCAGACGCTGTACTACACGCTCCGCGGTCCCTCGAAGAGCGCCGTCCTCGACGAGCTCTACGAGATCGGCAACCGCTCGGCGGTGTTTCTGTGCGTCACCATGGGGTTCATGGGGATGATCTTCGTGTATCAGGCCGGCGTTCAGATCCGCCGCGTGATCCCGGATCTCTCCGCCCTCGGCGCGACCTTTCTCGAGCTCCTCGTGCGCGATCTCGCCGCGTCGATCTCGGCCCTGATGCTCGCGACCCGCGTCGGCGCCGGCATCGCCGCGGAGATCGGCTCCATGGTCGTCACCGAACAGGTCGACGCGCTCCGGATGTGCGCCGCCGATCCCGTCGATTATTTGGTGGTCCCCCGGTTCATCGCGAGCGTCGTGATGACGACGGTGCTCACGTTCATCGCAGGCTCGGTCGCTTTCGCGACCGGCGCCTGGACGGCACTGACGTTCTTCGGGATCAATCCGCGGACCTTCGTCGACACGAGCCTGGTCGATAGCGGCGACGTGGTGGTCGGCCTCGCGAAATGTCTCGCTTATGGGGCCGCCATTCCGATCATCAGCGCGCACGCCGGGCTCACGACGCGCGGCGGCTCCGCGGGCGTGGGTTCGGCCGCGACCCGCGCCGTCGTCAATTCGTCGCTCGCCGTCATCATGCTCGACTTCGTCATCAGCACGCTCGGCTACATTTTCTTCTGAGGCGCGAGCCCGCGCCAGTATCTTAGCGAGCCACGCCCGCCGTTTGGCGATGGGTGCGAGCCTAAGGCTTCTTCAGCAAATCGCTGCCGGCAGGAGCCTGTGAGCACCACGCGTAGCAACAATCCGGCTCTCCCTTGCCGCGATGGGACGCGGTCAGCGTCGCGTCGAACGGCGCCGACTCTGGCGCCGAGAACACGACCTTGCGCGGCGGAACGATCGCCGTCGGACAATGATCGAAGGGCGGCTCCGCGGGCGCGGACGTCCCGGTCTCGAGCTGCGCCATGCAGTACTCTTCGCGGAACGCCTTGCCGGTATGGCAGGCGGCGTCGATCGACGGACTCGCACCGTTCGCGACCGTGATCTTGCGGCACCAGCTGTAACAGCAGGCGTGCCCGGGCGGCGCGCGCCGGCGCGTGTATTCGGTATAGCTCCGATCGAAGAGCCCGACGGACACCGGCGGATCGTATTCGCCGGGCGGATTTTCGACACTCGACGGACAAGTGTCGTACGGGGGTGGAGCCGGTCGCGAGCTCTCGCGGGGCAAGAGCTCGTCGCAATAATATTGCCGTACCTCGTCGAGCGCGCAGGTGACCGAGCGCGCGTCGGCGCCGGCAGCGCTCGGTGCGGTCGCCGCGCGCGAGCCGCCGCACCCGACCCACGCCGCCGCGCCGAACACGACGATGACGAGGGCACCGCCTGCGCGCCGGCCTTTCCGGTAGGCTCGACGGGCTCGCGGCGTCATGCTGCGAGCGCAGAATCGGTGATCTCGTTCATCAACGTCAAGAAGTCCTTCGGCGAAAAGGCGATCCTGAAGGGCGTCAGTTTCGATGTCCGCGAAGGCGAAGTATTTTTCATCATCGGTTCGTCAGGAGTCGGGAAGAGCGTCCTGATCAAGCATTTGATCGGCCTCTTGAGGCCCGACGCCGGGGAGATTTGGCTGGATGGCGAGGAGATCTCGCAACGGACGGAAGAGGAGATGTATTCCGTTCGCATGAAGTGCGCGATGGTATTTCAGCACTCGACGCTCTTCGATTCCATGACGTGCGCCGAGAACGTCGCGCTGCCGCTCCGGAAGCACAAGAAGCTTCGCGGAAACGACGCCGCCGACGAAGCGTATCGGCTCTTGTCGCAGGTGCGCATGGAGGACTACGCGAACGCGTTTCCGACCGAGCTCGGCGACGGACTCCGTAAGCGAGTCGCCATCGCGCGCGCGCTCGCGCTCGAGCCGCGCTACGTCCTCTTCGACGAGCCGACGACGAGCCTCGACCCGGTGAGCGCCCGACGCGTCGATCGGCTCATCCGTGATCTCAGCGATCGGCTCGGCGTCACCAGCGTGGTCGTCTCGCACGATCTGGTCTCCATCTTCGGCATCGCCGACCGCATCGCGATGCTCTACCAGGGCACCGTTCGCTTGCTCGGCACGAAGGACGATTTCCGACTCTCGAAGGACGGCGTCGTCGACCAATTCGTGAACGGACGCTCGAGCGGGCCCATGGAGTTCACGTGACGCGGCGTTCGCCGCGGAAATGCTCTTCCCTGCGCGCGGCCGGCGCGCGAGACTCCGAGGCGGCGAAATGAGCCAGCGCAGCATCGAGGTGAAGGTCGGCGTCCTGTTGTTGGTCGCTCTCGGCCTGCTCGCGGGCTTCGTCGTGGTCATGGGCGGTCTGAACTTCAGGCCGACGTACACGATCTACGTCGATTTCGACAACCCGGGTGGTCTCAAATCGGGCGCGCCGGTGCGCATCGCCGGCGTTCGCGTCGGTCGCGTCGCCGGAATCGAATTCCGCGGCGGCAAGATCGATCCGAAGAGCCACGACCGCGAAGCGTTGGTTCGCGTCGCGGCGACCCTCGAAAGCCAATTCAAGGACTCCGTTTACGAAAATGCGCGCTGGTTCGTGACGACGGAAGGCGTCCTCGGCGAGTTCTACCTGGCGATCGACCCCGGAACGCCGGACCATCCGCCGCTGAAAGACGGCTCGATCGTGCAAGGCGTCAGCCCGCCTCGGCTCGATCTGCTGATGAGCGAGGCGTACGAGCTATTGCATCGCGTCTACGTCGGCATCACCGAGAACGACCAGAAGCTCGGCGAGACGTTCGACGATTTGCACCGCACCCTGAAGGGCACCGGCGACTTCTTCGAGAAGAATGGCCCGAAGCTCGACAAGGCCGTCGATGATCTGTCGGGCATCGCCGCAGACGCCCACGACACGTTGATCGCCGCTCGCGCGAAGTACGTCGACAATCCGCAGATCGGCCGGATCATGAACAACGTCGAAGGGGCGACGAGCTCGCTGAATCGAAACCTGGGGCCGCTCCTCGAAGACAGCCGAAAAGTGGCGAGCGACGCCTCACGCCTCGCCGAAGTGTTGGGCTCGAAGGAGCAGGCCGACCGCTACGCGACGATCACTCGCGACGTCCAGGAGACCGCGGCGAAAGCCAAGGTCGCCGCGAACGCCGCCGCGGAGCTCGCCGAGCACGTGCGGCAGGGCAAAGGCACGGTCGGCGCGTTGATGATGGACGAAGCGCTCTACGACGACATGCAGGAGATGCTTCGCGATCTGAAGCACAACCCTTGGAAGTTTTTCTGGCGCGAGTGACGTCGTCAGATCGCGGCGTCAGGGCCGCCGCTGGTCGTGCCACCGCTGGACGTCGTGCCACCCGTGGACGTGGTGCCACCGGTTGACGGGGTCCCGCCGCTGGAAGTGGTGCCGCCCGTCGAAGTGGTGCCGCCGGTCGCGGTGGCTCCGCCGCTCGACGTTGTCCCGCCGGTTGCCGTGGCGCCGCCCGACGCCGTGTTCCCACCGGTCGCCGGCGCGCCGCCGCTCGACGTCCCACCGGTGCCGCCGTTGCCACCGCCGGCAGGAGCACCCCCCGACGACCCGTCGACGCTCGTCAGGCCGCCCGACGCGGCGTCGGTGGTCGAGGCGGCGTCCGCGGTTTGCCCGCCCGACCCCTTGGGAGACGTGCCGACGATCTTGCTCAGGTCATTGCTGCATTTGTTCGCGATGCAGACGTAGCCAACGGCGCAGTCTTCGATTCGGAAACAGGTTGAGCCGCCCCCCCCGGCGGACGCCGACGACGCGCAGGCTCCGGTCCCGAGGACGGCGGCGCTCGTCAGGGCGATGGACCCGAGAGCCCGCCAATGATCGAAAAAAAACGCCACATCGTAACGGTATCGGCTCCTCGCGGCGCGTCAAGCGCCGTCCGGCACGCGGTTCTTTGACGCGTTCTCGCGTCCTCGCGTCCTCCCGTTCTCCCGCCCCCCAATCTTCGCCTCAGTCTAGTGTCAGAAGGACATCGCCTTCTTCGACGGCCTGTCCCTCGGCGACGGCGATGTGTGACACCGTCCCCGCGGCGGGCGACTCGACGGGCATCTCCATCTTCATCGATTCGAGGATGACCACGGATTGTTCCTCGTCGACGGCGTCGCCGATCTTCACCTGAATCTTCCAAACCGTGCCGGTGATATGTGCGGTGACCTCGGTAGGCATCGGCGAGGACTCTACTCGTCGTGCCGAAAACCATCCACCACCTCGACCGCTCCCCGATCTCGGCGCGGGTCCGGGATTGATTGCCGAATCGAGTACGACGATTTAGAGTCCACCCCGCGACGGAAAGTTCGCGGAGTCCGGATATAATCAACCGGTCCGCGGCTCGTCCGCGTTTCGCTAGAGGAGTCTATCTGACGCATGGCTGACCAGAAGGAAAGCTCGGTCCTCTTCTCCCTGAAGGAGTTGATGAACCTCGAGGAAGACCGAATCCGAGAGGAAGAGGCCACGAAGGCGCGTCGGGTCAAGGCCGAGCAAGAGGCCCGAGACGCCGCCGAGCGCACGGCGCGAGACGCCGAGGAACGACGGCTGCGCGACGAAGAAGAGCGGCGTCGCCAGGAAGAGCTCCGGAAGCGCGAGGAAGCGGCGCGTCTCGAAGCCATCCGCCACGGCGAGATCGAGAAGGCCCGTGCCGAAGCCGACCACCGGGCACGGCTCGAGACCATGGCCGCGCAGCAGGCTCACGAGGCGCAGCTCGCGACCATCTCGCAAGACAGCCACAAGAAGAAACTCCAGGTCACGATCGGCATCGTCGCGTTCCTGCTGGTCGCCGGCGGCATTGGCGGCGGCGTGTTCTTCAAGAAAAAGAGCGACGAGCAAGCGGCCGAAGCGGCTCGGAACGCAGCGGAACGACAAGCGTTGCAAGAGCGCGCGCAAGCCGCCGAGGCGTCGGTAAAGTCGTCTCAAGAGAAGGAGCAGGAGCTCCAGTCGGCGCTGAACAACGCCAAAGACGACGCCGAGCGGGCTCGCATCCAGTCGGAGCTCACGAAGGCGCAACAGACCACCGCGGTTGCCAAGCGGACCTTGTCGTCGTCGACCGGCTCATCGGGCGGCGGCGGCTCTCCGAAGCCGAAGGCAGCGTGCAATTGCACGCCCGGCGATCCGCTGTGCTCGTGTCTGTGAACGACGGACCTCGGCACTTACCGAAGGACACCCCTCGCCTCGTCGTCGGCCTACAGCCGGTGCGCGAGGCGATCCGAGCTCACGGACGAAAGCTCGGCGCCGTGCTCGTCGAACGGCCGGCGCGCGGCGGACCGAGCGAGCGACTGAACGCGCTCGCGCGCTTCGCAACGGACCAGGGTGTCGACCGGATTGACCTGGTGCCGCGCAAGGCGTTGGACGACCTCGCCGGGAACACCGAGCACCAAGGGGCCGCCGCGTTCGCGCCGGACCTCGAACTACTCGACCCAGAGACCCTGCTCGGCGCGCCGACGCCTCTGATCGTGGCTTTAGACGGAATCCAGGATCCGCAGAATTTTGGAGCAGTGATCCGAAGCGCCGTCGCGCTCGGGGCGACGGGAATCGTCTGGCCCGAGCACGCGTCGGCGCCGCTCCGTCCGGCGACCTTTCGCGCGTCCGCCGGCGCGATCGAACACGCCCGTCTCAGTCGCGTCGGCTCCCTGGTTCGGTTTCTCGATGACGCGATTGCAAGGTCGGTGCAGGTCGTCGGGCTCACGCCGGACGGAGATCGACCGCTCCAGGACGTCGACCTCGGCCTCCCCACGGTGCTCGTGATCGGCAGCGAACACGGCGGGCTCGGCCGTGCAGTTCGGCAGCGTGCGACGACCCTCGCGCGTCTGTCGCTCGAGGGCCCAGTGCAATCGCTCAACGCTTCCGTCGCGTGC
>DATBBD010000303.1:0-16476 GCA_036271175.1 Polyangiaceae bacterium
CGCAAGTGCCGCCACCGTTGCAACTCTTGCCGGTCTGAATGCCGCCCACGCACGTCGTGGCGCCGCACGGCGTTCCGAGCGCGTAGTGCGCGCGGCACGCGCCGGTACCGTCGCAAAAGCCGTCGTGGCCGCAGGTCTTCACGTCATCGGTCGGGCACTCGCTGTCTGGGTCTTGTCCGGCGGGGATCGGCGCGCAGGTGCCGTCGGTCTTGCCGGTTTCCTTCCCGAGACAAGACTCGCAAGTCCCCGTGCAAGCCGCGTCGCAGCACACGTGGTCCGGTGAGCAGATGCCGCTCAAGCAATATTGCGGGTTGTCCTCGGTGCCGTCGTTCGCACACTTGGCGCCGTTCTGAATTCCGGCCGAGCTCTCGAACGTGAACGCGGCGCCCGGCTGATCCGGATACGAGGTGTTGAAGTACGTGAACGCGCCGACCAGAGCCTGATTGCCGTCGAGCGCGAGCTTCGTGCCGAAGCCCATGCCGGCGACGAGCGGTGTCGGGTTGATCTCCTTTTGGAGTGTCCACGCGCCACTCGCGAAGCCGTAGACGTAGGCTCCGCCGACCTGAGAGACGACGTTGACGCCACCATCCGGTTCGGGGATCTGGTCGTTGTAGTTGAACGCGCCGATGAGCGCCGTGTCGCCCGAGAGGGCGACGTTCACACCGAAGCGCAGGTTCAAGGTCGGATTGGGGGGCTGCAAGAGAGCCGTTTGCGTCCAGGTTCCGTTCGTCTGGCGCTCGAACACGTAGGCGCCGCCGCTGTCGGTGACCACGCCGCCGTCGCCGGTGGGTTGGCTGTCCTTGTCGCGCGCGCCGATAAGGACGCGGTTCGCCTGGAGGCTGACGCTGACGCCGAAGATGTCGTTCGTCGCGCCGTCGGCGGGAACGATCTTCGCCGTTTGATTCCAGTTATCCGTCGTCGTGTCGCGCTCGAAGATGTACGCCGAGCCGGAGTCCGTTCCGTGTTCACCGGTGTTGTAGGCGCCGATGGCCATCTGATCGCCGACCATCGAGACCGCGACGCCGAACTTGCCGCCGAACTTCGGATCGGCTGCCTGGATGCGCTGCACCTGGGGCCAGCTGCCGTCGCTCTGTCGTTCGTAGATGTACGCCGAGCCGTTGTCGTTGATCGACGCGTTGCAGCCGATGGGTTGGCCGCCCGTGTCGCACGTGGCGCCGCCTCCGCCGTCGGGGGTGACCGCGACCGCGGCGCAGTTCGTCTTGTACGCGCTGACGACCACCCGATCGCCCTCCACGGCGACGGCCTGACCGAAATACAGATCGATCGCGCCCTCGCAGGGCAAGAGCGTCGGCAAGAGCTCCGCGGTTTGCGCCCACTTCCCGCTGGTCGGATCGCGGTCGAAGATGTACGCGGCGCCGGTGACCGCGGCGTTGTAGGGCTCCTTGTTGGGAGCCGCGTGCCGCGTCGCGCCGACGACGATGCGATCGCCCGAAATGGCGAGCGAACCGCCGAATTGGTCCCAATCGAATCGATCGGTCGCCAGGATGCGCTGCTCCATCGTCCAGATCGGGCTCGCGGGATCGCGCACGTAAACGAATGCTTGTCCCGGTCGCGTATCGGTCGTGCCGGGCTCGCCTTTGATGTTGCCCGCGGTCGGCGCTCCGATGACCATGCGCGGATTCGAGATCGCGGTAGCGTTCCCGAAACGCTCGCCGTTCGCCGTGAACTCAGCCCCGACGAATTGCACCTGGGGCCAAAGAATCGACTCCGAAGAATGTCCGATCGACATCGACCCACCGGGGGGACTGTTCTGGCTGCACCCGGAAAAGACGGGCACGCCCAATGCGGGGGCAAGCAGGATGACAGGGAGAAGCCACGGTCGTCGCATACGAAGCCTCGACGGATCGAAGGAGAGCCTAGGGTGAAGGACCCGAAGCCTCACAGAGTATCACGCTCCTTTTCCGTCGGGTGAGTGCTCGCAGCGGCGCGGCGCAAGGGGCGTGGGCGGCGCCGTCGTAAACCGTGAGCGCGGCCGCCCTGGCGCATGGACTCCTACACGTCGCACCCGGCCTGAGGCCGATCCGAAACGTTACAAACGTCCGCGCGCGCGGCCGCCGGCTCGGCGGGCCGTGCCGGAGCGGCGGGGTGGCAGCAGCAGCGGCAGCGGACTGCGAAAGGAGAAGCGAGCGAACCCCACGGCCAAGTTGACGGCGATGACCCGCGAGATAAGCTCACGGATCGCCGGATTCCGAGTGGGTTCGTGGTGCCTTACTCGGAGGTACCGGTTTTTAGGCATCCTGTGAGCGAACGTAACAACGACAATCTGATCGGCACGGTCATCGCCGGAAAGTACGAGCTCATCCGCGTCCTCGGCACCGGCGGAATGGGAGCGGTCTACGAGGGTCGGAACGCGTCGACGTTGAAGCGCGTCGCCGTGAAGATCCTCTACGAGGAGCTCGGGCGCGACGAGGGCGTCGTGAAGCGCTTCTTCCGCGAAGCGCAAGCGAGCTCGATCATCGAGAGCGACTATATCGTCACCATCTACGACTCCGGTACGGACACCACCCTTCGGTTTCCGTACATGGTCATGGAGATGCTCCAGGGTGAAGACCTCGAGCAGGTCGTCGCTCGGCTCGGGCCGCTCGACCCGCTCGTCGTCGCGAAGATGATGCTCCAGACCACGATGGGCCTCGGTAAGGCGCACGACAACGGGATCACGCACCGCGACATCAAGCCGGCGAATCTCTATCTGACCACCCGAGAGGACGGAGACTGCATCCTCAAGATCCTGGACTTCGGCATCGCGAAGATTCGCGCCGAGAAGTTCAGCGATCAGTCGTCCGCGGGTCTCACGGCGACCGGAAGCGTGCTCGGGACGCCGCTCTACATGTCGCCCGAGCAAGCGCGCGGGCTCTCCACGGTCGACGCCCGCAGCGACGTCTGGTCGCTCGGCGTCGTGATGTTCGAGCTGCTGTCGGGGCGCGTGCCGTATACCGAGGCCGGCACCCTCGGCGATCTCATCGTCGCCATCGTCACCGCCGACCTGCCGCTGCTTCAGGATCGAGCGCCGTGGGTTCCCCCGGAGCTGGCCGAAATCACGCATCGCGCGATGAGTCGCGACCTGGAGAAGCGCTTCAAGAGCGCCACGGAGATGCGCGACGCGCTCGCCGCGCTCGTTCCCGACGGTCCGCGTTTCACCAAACTGCAGCTCAAGAGCGTCGACCCGTCGATCCAGACGATCGTCGCGCCGAGGCTCGAGCTGAGCCAAGGGATGCTCAAAGCCGTCGTGCGCACCGGGCTCGCGATGACGTCCACGCCGGCGGTGAAACCGAAGGCGCCACCGCCGAAGAGCTCGCTCGTCACCATCACCACGCTCGCCGTCGGCGCCGTGGCGCTGGCCGGCGTTGGCTTCGCAGCCCTTCGATATTCGCACGCCAACTCGGCCGCCGAATCGGTCGCTCCGCCGACACCGCCCCCCGTCGTCGCCGCCGCCGCGGTCGCACCGGCGCCAGTAGCCGCTCCTGCCGGAGCTCAAATGCGCTCATTTCAGCTCGTCGTGTTGCCGTCCGACGTCGTCGTGACCGTCGATGGTCAACCGACGACCGTTCGCGACGAGGCCATTATGATCACCGGCGCGCCGGGCACGACGAAGACCGTCCGCGTCGCGAAGGGCGGCAAAGAGGGCGAGACGATCGTCGCGATCACCGAGAACGGTCTCGTTCCGCCGAAGGTGCAGCTCGCACTCGCGACACCTGTCCCTCCAGGTGGCCACGCGCACGGTCCGGCGAAACCTACAGTGACTCCTGCGACCACCCCACCGGCCGAAAACCGGCATCTCGTCACCGACACAAACGAGTTTCAGTAAAAGCCGAGTCTGATACTCTCGCGGCAGTATGTCCCGAGTGTCCCTTCGCGCGGCGGCACGGCTTTCCCTCGTCGCGTCTCTCGTGTCCATAGCGGGCGCTGCGAACGCCCAGAGCACCGCTCCCGCTACGGCTCCTCCGCCAGCGGCAGGAACGTCGCCACCGCCGGCTGCGGCGGACGCGACGGCGGCGACGCCCGCAGCTCCGGATCCCGACGCCGAGAAGAAGGAGCAAGCCAAGCAGCGCTTTCTCCGCGGTCTCGAGCTCAGTCAGTCCCAAGACTACGACGCCGCGCTGGTCGAATTCCTCGCGTCGCGCGAGATCTTCCCGACGCGCGTCGCGATCCTCAACGCGGCGACGACGTTGATCGCGCTGCATCGATACGCCGAGTCGCTGGAGATGTACCGGGAGCTCCTCGCGCGGTTCGCCGCGACCATTCCGCCCGATCAGCGTAAATCGATCGACGACACGATGGCAAAGCTCGCGCGGCGCGTCGGAGAGATCACCGTCGAAGGTGCGGTCGCGGGCACGCGGATCGTCGTCGACGGACAAGAGCGCGGTTCGGCGCCGCTCGATCATCCGGTCACCGTGAATGCGGGCACGCACTCCGTGCGCGCGTTCCACGAAGGATTCCTACCGTTCGAAGGCCAGGTCATGGTCGCCGGCGGCGAAAAGGCGAGCGTCAAAGCCGACCTTCAACCGATGACCCGCTCGGGGCGCCTGCAAGTCACCGAGTCGAGCGGCGGCTCCTTCGACGTGATCATCGACGGCGCCGTCGCCGGCAAGACGCCGTTCGAAGCCGACGAACCCCTCGGTCCGCATACCGTGCTGCTTCGCGGCACCGACCGGATGGGCACTCCGCCGAGCGCGGCGGAGATCGAAGAGAATCATACGACGCGGCTCACGCTCCAGGCCGTGCTCCTCGATGCGACGTTGCGAGTCGAGCCCTCGCCGTCGAATGCGCACGTCTTCCTCGACGGCGTGAACGTGGGAAGCGGCGTTTGGGAAGGCGCGGTTCAACACGGGCTCCACCACGTCGACGTGTCGGCGCCGGGTTTCATCGGCGAGCGCAGCCACGTGACGGTGGACGTGAACAAGCGCGCCGTCGCGCCCATCACGCTCGAGCAAAACCCCAACGACCCGATGTGGGCCGCGATCTTCAGGCCGCACATCTACGTCTCTGCCGCGGTGGGTCCGTCCTTCGCGACGGGTTTCAACGGCTCGGCCGACAGCGCCTGCACGGGCAAATGCAGTCGAGGCGTGCCGTTCGGGTTCTTCGGCGGACTTCGCGGTGGCTATCAAGCGACCAGCGGTCTCGGCATCGAGCTCTTCGTCGGCTACCTCGACTTGAAGGAGAGCATGACGCGCCATCAGGCGGCGACCGCCGATCCGCACGTCATCTCGCTGCAAACCGACGCCTGGCACGACGCCACGCGCATGAACGGACCGATGGCCGCGCTCTCCGCGAGCTACACGTTCCTCGACAAGACGCCGCTGACGTTCCGCGTCTGGGCCGGCGCCGCTCGTGTCACCGCTCACTTCCAGGGTCACGGCGTGTTCAACGGCATCTCCCGAGATCCGAGCAACGCGAATCAGACCGGCAACTTCAACATCAACTTCGACCTCGCCGAGCAAAGCCAGGATATCTGGGTTCCCCTGGTCGGCCCGGAAGCGCGCATCGGGTATCGGTTCAGCAAACATTTCCTGATCGACGCCGGGATGACCTTGTTCGTGATGTTCCCCGCCGCCACGCCGCGCGTCGCGAGCGACGGCGGACCTCGCGAGATCCCGTTCGGCACCCCGCCTGGACAGAAGTATCCCGACGGCACGCCGATCCCGCAGCCCGGGCAAGTCACGTTGCCGAGCGAAAACGGCTTCGGAACGATGGTGGCGTTCGCGCCGACGGTCGGCGCGCGTTACGACTTTTGAGACGGAGCAATCACGGGAGGCGCGCGCGGAGAAACGGCGCGAGCCGTTCTCGTTGCTCGGCCGCCCAGGTGCGCACTCGTGCGACGGCTTCGTCGTCGTGAACCGGCACCGAATCTTCGACGAGGGCCGTCCCTGTGTCGAGAACCCGCTCCGATTGCGCGCGGCGAAGCGCGGGTAAGAGCCGGCCGTAGCGGCGCCGTCGCTCGCGCTCGAGGCGCGGCGGATCCCAGCGCCGCAGACCGAGGCTCCGGCACGCGCTGATCGACTCCACCGCCCGCGCTCGCACGAGCGCGTCGAAGGCGTCGTCGTCGAGCGGAAGCGGAACGCGAAGCGACAACCCGGATTGCCATGCTGGAGAGAGGCAGGTCGAACCCGTGAACGGCGCCGGGTCGAACAGAGCCGCAGCCTCGTAGATCGCGCGCGTCACGACGACCGGTCGCCGATGGGCGAGCCCGAACGGCGGCGACCCGGACCCCGCTCGAGGGTCGCCGACGTCGCGGAATCGAGCCCACGCTGCGTCGACGAGCTCCGCTTCCGGCGCTCCGCTCCGGCCGACGAAGAGAGGTACCCAATCGTCCCGGCTCGGGGCGCGCCGCACGAGCACCGCGGTCGCGAACACGGCGCCGAGGAGTGCGCAAGCGTAACGATCGAGGGACTCGATGAGCCGGAGCTCCGGCGCGGGCTCATGGCCGACGATGTTCCACGTGCCGTCACGGTCGTGCACACGAAGCTCCTCGGCAAACCGACCGAGCAGCGCGAGCGCCGCGACCAGGCGCGCCCGAATGGCGAGCTCCAGCTCGTGCTCCAATCGTGGCGTGAACCCATCGCGCGACGTGTCCGTCGACGCTTCGTCCCTTATTTTGGGGGGCACGCGTCCTGACGCTGTCGGCAAAGGTGTGGGGAGGTCCGGCAAGTCGATGGAAATGTCGCGGTCGCGCAGCGCTCGCACGAGCGCATCGAGACGCTGGTGGCGCGGCTGATTCAGGTACGCCCACCCGACGTCGGTGAGGAGGCGCGTCGCCGACCAGAGCGCGGTTCGCGAGAGCCGTCCGTCGGTGCCCGGATGAAGCAACCGCGACCCGGTGTTCGCCCAGCGCCGGTACGCGCGCCCGAACCGTTCGAACCGCACTTCGCGTGCGGGGCGCGCGGTGGGCTTTTCCCAGAGCGGCGTTCCCGCGAGGCAAACGCCCCGTTCGTCCAGCTCCATTTCCCACGCGCCACCGAAGGCGCGCGCCGTGTCCAGGTCGTCGTGCGCGACGTAATCGAGGTTGTAAAAGAGGCCGCCGAATCGAAGGAGCCGCGCGTGTTCGCGCCGTAGGCGTCGCACGAAGTCCATTTCTCGTTCGAGAGTCGGCACGTCCGCGACGACGACCAGGTCGATGTCCGAGCTCCCCGGGAGCGACACCTCGCTTCGCGTGAGCGATCCCGTGAGGTACACCGCGCGAACGCCCGGAATGCGGGCGAGCCACGACGCTGCAGCGCGCGCGAACGCGGCGTACGCGACGCGGCCGGCGCGGGTCATGAACGGCGTGCGCTCGACCCAATCGACGAACGCGTCGGCGCCCCGCCTCACGAGACCGCCTCGCGGTTCTGCAATTTCGACGCGAGGCGTTCGGCAGGACGACGCAGGAGATCCCAAACCACGAGCACGGCGATGAGGTCCAAGGTCAGGCGCGCGACGATCAGATGTCGACCGAGGGCGTAAAATCCGTCGCCCGCGACGGCGATGCCGAGCTGAGTGGCGAACGTCGCGAACAGAAAGATGAGCGCGCTGCGCGGGCCTTCGCGCCGGAATATGGCAGAGCCGAGCCCGGCGAACGCGACGAGCCAGACGAGCGGCGGCAGGGCGCCGAAGGCCGCGTCGTGCACGTTCGATTGAGCGCCGGACAGCCGCTCTCGGTGCGCCGGCGGAGGTGCGTCGTACGCGCCCGGATTTCTCTCTCTGGCGAGTGAGCGTCCGATGCGCTTCAGCGCCTCGGCGAGGGCCGCCGGTTCGGAAAGGTAAGACGCTGCGACGCGGGTGCTCGAGACGCCAGCGAGGGTTCGCTGAAGCTCGTCGGGGACTCGGGTGTCGAAGTAGCTCGTCCCGACTCGGGGGAGCTCCGTCGCGGGGATGTCGAGACCGTCGAGGGTACGTTCGGGCGACCGCGACGCCACGGCGATGCCGAGGAACACCCGATGATAGGCGTTGATGCTTCGAAAGCGCGCGACGTCGCCGCGCGCGAAGTACACGACCGGAACCGCGGCGACGAGGGTCGCCGCGAGTGCCCCCCCCAAAAATAAACGCGTCGCATTCGGTGTCGAAGACCGCCCGGCGAAGCGGCTGAATCGACCTGCGACGACGCCAACGACAGTGAGCGGTACCAATGCGGCCGGCGCGCGCGAGAACCCGACGGCGAGCGTCACGAGCGCGAACAGAACGGCGGAGAGGGCGCGCTCGGCCTTCGTCATCGGGCGGCGTATGCGACGCGCGCAGGGGTCGAGCGCGACGAACGCCGCGGTCAACCCGACGATGCCGATGAGCTCCGGCGTCTCGGTCGAAAACGCGTTGAAGTAGGCGAGGCGCGTGGGATCGAGGAGCGACCACGTCAAGAGTAAGACCACGGTGCTGGTCACTCCGGCGATCGCCGCGCCGCCGAGCACTGCCGCCGCGAGCACGAGATAGACGAACCCGAGCTGGCGGAGCTCGAAGCGGTCGACGTCTTCGCCGAAGAGAACGCGAAACGGACGCGCAACCCCGGCGCACAGCGCGGCGGTCGTCGTGGTGCGATCGAACGCGGTGCGCTCCGTGAGCGCGTAGTCGCGATGGACGACGGGATGCCTAGGGTCGACCGAGGGCACGCGGACGCCGGCTAGATCGGCGACTCGGTAGAAATCGCCGCGATCCGGCGCGCCGTAAACCGGCGTTCCGAGCACGAGCACCACTGCCCACAAGAAGAGCGCCGCGGCGACGAGGAGCGCGAAGGTGCTCACGAACCGCGCCGCCAGTGTTCCGCGCTCGCGCTGCATCGGATGCCGCTCCCGAGTGTGTCAGATCGCGGACCGTTCTCGCGGTCTTTCGCTCGGAGTCGGGCGCGGGCACCGTGGTATTTCTGTCCATCGTGGCTCTCCGCGCGCTCAGTCGGGCCGCTCGTCTCGCCGATCGCACGGCGTTCGGCGCTCGTCTCTCGCGTGCAGGCTATCGGTACGCCGCGGACGTCGCGGCGCGTCTCTTCGGGCGGCTGGACGGCGTCGACGGCGTTTACTTGACCGGTTCGCTCACGCGTCCGGAGTCGCTCGCGCCCGGCTATTCCGACATCGACGTGGTGCTCGCCGTGAATACGGCCTCGCTCGCCGACGAGCTGCGACTCCGAAACGACGTCGCGCGCGTTCAAGGTCGCCTGAACGCGTTCGGGCCCTTGTTCAAGAACGTGGACTACGTCGATCTGGACGACCTCGATCTTTACCGGCGCTACGGCGACGCGTGGTCGCTCGACCTGGATCGGCGCTGGGTTTTTCTCGGCGGCGTCGATCGGCGCGAGCCGGCGCGCGAGCCTTCCCGCGACGCGGTTCGTCAAGAGCGGCTCGTGCGCGCGCTCCGGCGATGGTTCAAGGCGGGCGCGGCCCTGCTCGATCCGCACGATTCGCGGGAGGCGTTCATTCGTGACCGCGGCGCGGAGCGGCTCCTCGCCGATGCGCTCGCGGCGCTCACCGGGCGCGATCGATTGGACCCGCTCCCAAGTTTGCTCGCCGCCGCCGCGACGTGGGACACGCCGGGCCTTCGGCGCCTCGCAGAGGACGGAGAGTACGTCGCGCCGCTCGCCCGATCCCTGCGAGCGGGATTGTCGCTCGCGCATCCGCGCACGACGTTGCTCGAGGCCGCCCTCGAAGCGATCGATCGGGCGGCGACCGACGCCGTTCGCGGCGGTTCACGAGCGGAGGTCGCGGCTCCCGTCGTGTCGTCGAGCGGGGAACTCCGCGACGCGACGCGCGCCGCGCACGCGGCGGGTTTCGAAGCGACGGTGCTCGTCCAGCGCGCGCCGAACGACGACGTCATTTTGATGTTGGACCGAGAAAACCGGTCTGCGGCGAACCAGCTCGGACGTTACCGGGGCGTGCTCGGAGCGCTGGGACGGCTTCCGGAGGCGCGGTTTCCCTGGGCTCGCTGGCCCGTGCTGATCACGCCGTCGATGTGGCGCACCGGCGTCCTCTTCGAGCCGTCGCTCGACGGTGCCGCGACGTTCGTTGCCGACCCGGGCGCATCGCTTCCCGACGTGTGGGTTCCCGCGGCGTTCGAACGTCGCGAGCTCGAGCTCCGGCGTCGCTTGGCGAAGATCGTGCGCGCGCGCGGCCGACGCTTTCGGGCTCACCGCGGCGCGACGGTGATGCTCGACGCCGAGCGAGCCGTCATCGCGGCGCTTCGTGACGAACTTGCGGCGTGGCGGCGTGAGGTCGCACGCTGATCGGGCGCAGGAGCGCGCGCCCGATGCTCGACGGAACGCCGCTTTCTTCGGGATCGGTGCGGAGGAGCCGCGCGACGTAGACCTGGCCGAAGCCGAACCACGCCGCGAGCGGCAAGAGCGACGCGAGCGAACGGAGGCCGAGCTTGAGCCCGACGTTGGACGCGCCGCTCAGGCGCGCGACCTGTCCGTGGAGAAACGCCGGCCACGCGTAGCGGCGGAGAATGTCGTCGAAGTCGGGGGCTTCGAGGCCGACCGCGGTGATCACGACCACGTTGGCGACCGAGACCGCGCCGAGGAGCAAAATCGGAATGCGGAGCCAGCGCGTTCTCCACGCGCGCGCGATGCCGAGACCGAGGAATGCGAGCGCGGGCACCAGGTGCCGTGGCCCTGCGGCCGCGCCGCCCCACCACATGTAGTAACCGGCGTTCAACCAGAGCATCGAGCCGAACGCGACGAGCCCGATGCGCGCTGCGGGGTCTTTGTCGCGAACGGCGGCGACGCCCAACCCGCCGAGTCCCACGAGGGCGATCGGCGCGATGTAGAACAATCCACGCCGGGTGCCGAACGAAAGTCCCCACAACGCCTCCCACGACGGCAAGCGGACCCCCAACAAACCTAAAGCGTGCCCCGCGGCGAATTCAGGGCGGGCGATGAACGAGTAGCCCGTCTTCCACGGCGCGCCGAAGCAGATCGCGTGGTAGACCCCGATGACGAAGAGCGGACCGAGCGCGCCGAGCGACAGATCGAAGAGCGCCGCAGCGACTCGCCGGCGTTCGAGGCGCAAGAGGAACCACGCGCCGATGAGCACGGCGGGCACCGCGGTCAGGTATTCATTTCCGGGGGCGGCGGCCAAGCAAGCGCCGGCGAAGCGAACGGCCGGCGCGCGCCGTCCGCTTTCGGGCGAAGCGTCGTCGAGCAACATGACGGCGCAGACGAGGCACGCGGCGGCGACTTCGTGTCCGTAAAAGCTCGTCGCGTAAGGCAAGAGCGGCGTGCCGAGGACGGCGAGCTCCGATCCGACCAGTGCAGAGGTCGGTGAGCCGCGACGGCGCAGCAACTCGAACAGCGCGACGGCGACGACCGCGCCGGCGATGCCGGCGGTCGCGATCGAGCAGATGTAGAGCGCTTGCTGGAACGGCCGGTTCACGACGACTCGTTTGGCGGGGATCGACGGCGTTTCGATCGCATGAAAACGAGGCGAGAGCCCGCGCGCGCGATGGAAGAGGTGAACGACCGCGTACGGCACCACGGCGATGAGCGACGGGAGCGGCGCCTTGTCGGTGTACCAATGTGCGGCGCGACGGGAGCGATCGCCGGTCGAGGCGACGAACGCGTCGATCGACAACGTGTGGTTTTCGACGACCGCGCGAGTGAGCCCGAAGCGCGACGCGGGACTCCACGTTGCGGCGGGCACGAAGAACGTGACGATCCCCATGAGCCACACGGCGTAGGCCCACAAGAACGCGCGGCGCGCAGACCGCTCCATTTTGCCAGTATCTCCGTTTTTTCGCCGGACGGGCAGCCAAAAAGCGGGGACAGCGCCGTGTTCGCGCACGCACGCACGCACGCACGCGGGCGCGCTACGGCCGTACGCGCGACGTCACGCTATTGGTTCGTGTTCGAATGGGGCGGCGGGCTCGCACGCGCCACGCGAGCGACGACCCGCTCGAGCTCGGTGAGATCGAAGGGTTTCGACATCTTCGAATTCGGCACCTTCGCGAGGAACTGGGCCGCGCGGTCGGTGAATGCGCCTCCGGTCATGAACACGATGCGCGCTTCCATGCCGGGCCGCTGCTTCTGGAGCGCATCGTACAGGTCCATTCCCGACATGCGTGGCATGAGCACGTCACAGAAGATCAGGTCGAATTCCTGCCCCGATAAAATGTGATCGAGCGCGGTCTGAGCCGCCGTGGCCACGGTGACGTCGTGGGCGTCGGCGAGCGCGCGCCGAAGCATGTCGGCAACGAGCGGCTCGTCGTCGACCACGAGGACCCGCGCGCGCCCGGGCGACGCATGAAGATCCGGCGGCGGCGGAGCGCTGCCCTCGGGCGACGAGGCGAGATCCGGCGCCGTCAACGCCGGGAGCGCCACGCGGAACGTCGTCCCCTTGCCGACCGTGCTCGAGACGGTGATCTCGCCGCCGAGCGCGGTGACGATTCCGCGAGAAATCGGCAGTCCGAGGCCGGTTCCGACGCCTCGCGGCTTCGTCGTGAAAAAGGGATCGAAGACGCGGGTCAAAATATCGGGCGGGATCCCCGACCCGGTGTCGGACACTTCGACGACGACCCGATCGGCCTCGGCGCGCACCGAAGCGCTCACCTGATTGCCGTCCGGGTTCCCGTCGGCGATCGCTTGCGCTGCATTGACGAGCAGGTTCACGAAGACTTGCTCGAGCCGCGTCGCGCTTCCGTCGACCAAGGGCACTTCCTCGTAGCTCTCGACGATTCGAGCTCGGTGACGAATCTGCGTGCTGGCGACTTTGACGGCGGAGGCCACCGCGCGCGTTACCGAGACCGGACCGCGCTCGACCTGCTCGGGTCGGCCGAATGTACGGAGATCTCCCACGATGGAGCTCACGCGCCGGGCGCCGTGCTCGGCCTCGGCGAGCCGCTCGAGCAAGAAGGCGAGGCGCGACGCGCTGCCGTCGAAGCGCGGGAGCTCGCGCATCACGTATTGCAGGTTCAGCATCAGGTACGCGAGCGGGTTATTGATTTCATGCGCGACGCCCGCGGCGAGTGTTCCCATCGCCGCGAGACGATCGGCGCGGATGAGTTGCGCCTGGATCCTCCGCCGTTCGGTGAGGTCACGGGCGATGCCGAGCAAGGCACGCTCGCCGTCCCATTCGAGCCCGATCAGACGGAGTTCGACGGGAACGTAGAGGCCGTCGCTCCTCGCGACGCGAATGCGAATGGGCGGCTCGGGTCGATCGCCTTCGAGCAGGAGCCGGCTGATGCGCCGGACTTGGAGCAGGTTTTCGGGGTGCACCTGCTCGGTCACCTTGCGCTCGATGACACCTTGCATCGTGTCGTAGCCGAGCATGCGAACGAGCGCCGGGTTCGCGTACACGATGCGGCGCTCCGTCCCGAGCGCGATCGCGTCGGGCGCGGCGTCGAGCAGTCGCCGAAAGCGCGCTTCCGACTCGGCGAGCGCGCGCTCCGCCTCGTGGCGCCCGGAAGCGTCGTAGAGAAACAACACTGCGGCGGTTCTGCCGTCGATCTTCGTGCGGCTCGCGATGACCCGAAGCGTGCTCGGAGCCGCCGCGTCGGCGAACTCGACCGCGTCGAGCACGAGCGGCGCTTCCGACGCGTCGCACTCGAACCAGCGACGCATGCGGCTCGACTGCGTGTCGTCGAGTCCGAGATCGTCCGGGACGCGATCGATCGACTTACCGAACAGGAGGGCGGCTCGCTGATTCGTGAACTCGGAGCGCCAGTGTTCTCCTTCGGGAACCGCGACGACCACGCCCACGTTCGCTCGTTCCGCGGCTCGCACCAGGGCGGGCGCGAAGCCGGCGGAGGGCGGGTTCGACGCGAGCGACACCGAGCGACTATATCGCCAATCGTACGGGTTCGCGGCTGGGTCGGCTGCCGTTCATGCAGGCTCTGGCGTTCGACTTTCGAGGCGCGGTCGGCTGCTCGGACCGCTCGCGTCGGGCCCGCGGGTTGCCGAGACGGCATCCGTCATTTAGAACGCCGAGCGATGCGGCAGCTCGCTCAGCTCGTCCAGGTGGCGTTCATCTTCGTGGCGGCGTTCGCCGTCTACTCGTTCGTCGCGACCGCTCGCGATGGCGAACGACGGAGCGCGTGTGGGCCGCTGTGCCACCTGCAGCCCAACTACGCCGGTGAGAACCGTCTCGCCCCCGACTTCGAGCTCGACACCACGCGGCGCGCCAAGGTCCGGCTTTCGAGCTTTCGCGGCAAAGTCGTCATCCTGAATTTCTGGACGAAAAATTGCCGGCCGTGTCTCGAGGAAATGCCGTCACTCGGCGAGTTCGCGCAGTCGCTGCGCGACGAACCGGACATTGCCGTCATCGCCGTTTCGACCGACGAGAGCGTCGAGGACGTGCAAAACACGCTGCGTTCGGTGTTGGGTCGCGATCCGCCCTTCGTCGCGGCCGTCGATCCGGAATCAGCCGTCGTGGCCGGCAAATACGGCACGCGCCTCTACCCCGAGACGTGGCTCATCGATGCGAACGGTGTCATCCGGGCGCGCTTCGACGGCGCGCGCGACTGGACGAGCTCGATGGTGCTCGACCTCGTCAAGAACATCCGCGATCCGATCTCGTGCTCCGTCGAGTTCGAGAACGGCCGGAGCATCGGCGACGAAGCGTCGGTGTGCGAGGACATCGCGGGCTAACACGAGCGACAGAGACCTCGTTCTGCTGGATCGTCCGGGGGACACCGTGTAGCGTTCTCTCAATGCGGATCGAGACCGCGACCATTCGCCGGCTACGAGATGCGCTGTTGCAGAGCGGTCGCCGGGACAGTGCGGTCTTGTCGCCCGCCTACGAGACGCTGGCTCGTGCCGGGGTGCTCACTACCGAGGAGCACGCCCTGCTTCTCCACGTCGACCCCGTCGCCGAGACCATGTTCCTCATGATGGCCGCCGACGGGAAGATCACCGACAACGAACGCGACGCGATCCGCGGCGCGATCCGTGGCCTGTCCGACCAGCAGCTTCACGACGGCACCGTGAAGGTCATGCTCGAAAATTACGAGCGGACCTTGAAGGCAGAGGGGCGCGAGGCGCGGCTCAAGCACATCGCGGATTCGTTGAAGGACGCCCCGAGCGACGCCGAGGGTGCGTTCGCGCTCGCGGCGGCCGTCGCACTGGCGGATGACGAGGTCGCCGACGAGGAGCGGGGGCTGGTGACCGAGCTCGCCCGGTGGTTCGGGATCACGCGGGAACGCGCGTCGGTCATTTTGGACGAGCTCGAAGAAGACAAGTCCGGCGGAACTTAGGCCGTTTTTCGGCGATCCGCCGCGAGCGCTACGGCGGATTCTGCGATAGCTTCCGCGGCATGAGAGTCGCTGTCGTCGGGTCGGGCTACGTCGGTCTGGTCCTCGGAGCTTGTATCGCGGACGCCGGCAACGACGTCGTCTGCGTCGACGTCGATCAGAAGAAGATCGAGCGCCTCAAGGCCGGGGAAGTTCCGTTCTTCGAGCCCGGTCTCGAAGACCTGATCAAACGGAACCATCCGTCGCGTCTCCGCTTCACGTCGGATCTCGAGAGCGCCCTCGATCGGCGCTCCATCGTGTTCGTCGCCGTCGGCACTCCGCCGAACGAGGACGGCTCCGCCGATCTGTCGCATGTGCTCACGGTCGCGCGCGACGTTGCGCGGCTCGCGAAATCGGACGTAGTGCTGGTGCTGAAGAGCACGGTTCCCGTCGGCACGAACGAAAAGGTGACCGAGCTCGTTCGGCGCGAGAGCAAGCAGCGCATCGCGGTCGTGAGCAATCCCGAATTCTTGAAAGAAGGCGACGCGGTCTCGGATTTCTTGAAGCCGGATCGCGTCGTGGTCGGCACCAACGACGACCGCGCGTTCGAGCTCCTGTCGCGACTCTACGCGCCGTTCAATCGGCAACGGTCTCGCCTGATCCGGATGAGCCCGAAGAGCGCGGAGATCGTGAAGTACGCCGCCAATGCGCTCCTCGCGACGCGCATTTCGTTCATGAACGAGATCGCCGCGCTCTGTGACGCCGCGGGCGGCGACGTCGAAGACGTCCGCGTCGCGCTCGGCGCGGATCATCGCCTCGGCTATCACTTTCTCTATCCGGGGCTCGGCTTCGGCGGCAGTTGCTTTCCGAAAGATCTGCGCGCGCTGGTCCGCACCGGCGACGAGCTCGGGCTCCGGCTCGAGCTCCCGCGCGCTTCCGTCGCCGTGAACGACACCTTGGTCGGCTCCGCGTTGAAACGACTCGAGGAAGCCCTCGGTGGCCTCGCCGGCAAGACGATCTGCATCTGGGGGCTCGCCTTCAAGCCGAAGACGGACGACATCCGAGAAGCACCGGCGCTTCGATTGATCGAGCTCCTGGTCGAGAAAGGCGCCGACGTGCGCGCGACGGACCCGGCGGCGCTCGAGCCGTCGCGCCAGCGTCTCGAGAGTCGCGGCATCGCCGCGCACGTCGCGCTGTGTGAAGACGCTTACGACGCGGCGACCGGCGCGGACGCGCTCGTCGTCGCGACGGAATGGTCCGATTATCGCTCGCCCGACGCGGAGCGGCTCCGTCGCTGCATGCGCGGCCGCTTCGTGTACGACGGCCGAAACACGCTGATTCCAG
>DATBBD010000304.1:0-22183 GCA_036271175.1 Polyangiaceae bacterium
CCGAGACCGCGCAGCTCGACTGAATCGATGCTCCGGCCACCAAGAGCGATCGGGTGCTCGATTTGACGCTTCGGTTCGTCCTGGGCGGAGTCGTCGAGCGATGCCCCAAGCCGTGACGTTTTTCATCGCCGTCGCCGTGGGCGGCCTCCTCGTCCGTGAAGCGCGGGAGCGCTCGCGCGCGGCGTTGTTCTGGAAGTGTTCCGCGTCGTTCGGATTCGTGGCGCTCGCGCTGTCGGCCGGCGCGCTCCGGCACGGCGCCGCGCCGCGTATCGTCGTCGTCGGTTTGGCGCTCGCCGCATGCGGCGACGTGGCGCTCGCACTACCGGGACCGCGCGCCTTCTTCGCCGGCCTCGCGCTGTTTCTCCTCGGTCACGTCGCGTACGTCCGCGCGTTCGCGGAGCTCGTCCCGATCGCGAAGTGGCCATCCGTGTGGTCGTTCATCCCCGTCGTCGCGACCGTCGCGGCGTACCGCTGGCTCGCGCCGCACCTCGGTTCGATGAAGGGCCCGGTCATCGCCTACATGGCGACCATCACCGTCATGGTCATCGGCGCGCTCGCCGTGGAACGCGCCGGCGCCGTTCACGCGCTTCGGCTCTTTACCGGGGCGCTGCTCTTCTACCTGTCCGATCTCTCCGTCGCGCGCGACCGGTTCGTCGCGCGCCGCTTCGTCAATCGCGCCTGGGGCCTCCCGGCGTACTACGCCGCGCAAGTGCTCTTCGCGTGGGCGACCGCGTAGCCGAGCATCCTCGTTCCGCCGCAGCCGAACCGCGCCGCACGGCTCGTTGCGCCTACGGCTCTGCCGACCCCCGCATCAAATATTTAGCCAGCAAGTACGCAAATAGATCCGTCGCGGTCGACCCTTCAGCAACGCCGCGCATCGGACGACCGTTCATGAGCCGTTCGTCGTAGGCCGCCCCGGGCGCGCGCTCGCGGATCCGCCGGATCGCCGTCTGAAAATTATCGAGGCTCGTCGGTCGCAAGTCCGCGCCGAGCCCGCCGTAGCGCGTCCCGCGCTCGTTCAGCACCCACGGCGGCGCGCCGCTGCGCCGGAACAAGTACAGCGCCTGCTCGCGATGCTCGGTTCGCGTCGTGACCTCGCGCGTGACCTTCTTCGAGAGCACCATGCCCCCCGTCGCGAGCGCCATCCCGGGCCGGAACTTCCGCTCCTTTATTTCCTGCGTCGTCTCGGTCGACGAACGGAGCGTCGCGCGAAGCAGCGCGCCGATGTCGCTCCACGGCAGTTCTTCGCCGCCGCGCTCGTCCGCCGTCACGCCGCTGTCCGAAAACGCAAACGCCGACAGCGCCGTCATGCGCGCGCTCGGGACGACCAACCGCCGATCGCACGTCACCGGCACGTGCTTGTGCCGCTTCACCGTGGCGATCGCCGCGCGCGCGAGCCCCTCGTCGACCGTCGCGAGCACGACCGCCGGTAACCCGCCGTTCAGGAGCAACTTCAACTCGTACGCCGTCGTGTTCAAATCGGCGGCGAGCGGAGCGACGGACGCGTCCACCGGTCCGGCGAGCTCCGCGATCGCGACGAGAAACATCGCTCAGTTCTACGCCCCGCCGGTCGCGTTGACGAGACGCCGGCTATTTCACCGGCGTTCGTCGCGTCGCCGATCCCTGTTGCCCCCCTTCGGCCGCGTTACCGCGGCCGTTCGAGCCGTGGCTCAGTTTCCGGGAGGGCCGGCGTAGCGCGTCCGGCGACGGCGACGGCGACCGAGATCCGGCGAGCCGCTGCGATCCTCGGACGGAGGCGTCACCGGGCGCGTCGGATTCACCGGAATGGCAGCGCCCGGCGCGCGCTCGGCAGGAACCGACGCGCGAAGCTCGGCGTGTTTCCACGAACCCGCGTTGGGAGCGAAGCCGTAACCCTCGGCGCGCTGCGGCCTGCGATCGCCGTCCGAACGCGGTGACCCCGCGGGCGGCGGCGCACTCGGTCGCGCGTTCCGCGGCGCTTCATCGCGCGGGCGAGCGTCTCGCGGCGGGCCACCGTAGCCACGGCTTTCACCGCGCGGTGGGCCACCGTAGCCGCGGTTGTCACTGCGCGGCGGTCCTGCATTGGAGAAGCTGCGCGGCGGGCCGCCGTCGCGATTTCGGGGGCCGTCATTCGAGTAGCTGCTCTGACGGTCATTCGAATATCCGCCGCGCGAGCCATTGTTCGGGTGCTGGCGGTTGTCACGCGGAGCGAAGCTGGGGCTGTTGTCCCGGGGCGGCGCGTCGCTGCGAGGACGCGGTCCACGATCACGGTTTGCGTCGCGATTCGCATCACGACCCGCGCCGTCACTCGCCGGGCGTTCGCGTGCGTACGCATCCGTCGCGGGCGCCGGCGCCGCGGAGGCCTCGCCCGGCGGCAAAGCCGGCGGTCGCTCGGCGATCGGCAAGCGCTTGCCGATGAGCCGCTCGATTCCGACGAGCATCGAACGCTCTTCCGGATCGCAGAACGAAAAGGCAATGCCGGATGCGCCGGCCCGACCGGTGCGCCCGATGCGGTGCACGTAGCTCTCCGGCACGTGCGGCAAGTCGTAGTTGACGACGTGCGAGACGCCGTCGACGTCGATACCGCGCGCGGCAATGTCCGTCGCGACGAGCACGCGCGTATGACCGCGACGGAACGCGTTGAGCGCTCGCTCGCGGGCACCCTGGGTCTTGTCGCCGTGAATGGCGTCCGCGGCGATGCCGGCGCGATCGAGCTGCTCGGCGACGCGGCTCGCGCCGCGCTTGGTTCGCGTGAACACCAGGACGCGCTCGATCGCCGGATCGCGCAGGAGCCGCTCGAGCAAGTTCCGCTTCTCGGTTCGCGAGACGTGGAACACCGATTGTTCGACGCGCTCGGCGGTCTTCAAGGTCGGCGCGACGTCGACTCGCACCGGATCCGTCAAGATCGTCTTCACGAGGGCGACGATGTCCGGCGGCATGGTCGCCGAGAAGAACAAGGTCTGACGGGTCTTCGGCGTCATCGCGACGACTTTTTTGACGTCGTGGATGAAGCCCATGTCGAGCATGCGGTCGGCCTCGTCGAGCACGAGAATCTCGACCTTCGATAGATCGATGAGCCGTTGATTGCACAGGTCGAGCAAGCGACCCGGCGTCGCGACGACGATCGGCGGCGGCGTGGGCCGGAGCGCGCGCGCTTGATGAAACTGACTCACCCCGCCGAACACGACGGTGTGGCGCAGGCCGAGGTGACGGCCGTAAGCGTAGATGCGCTCGCCAATCTGAGCGGCGAGCTCGCGGGTCGGCGCGAGGATGAGCGCGCGGATGCGCGGGTCTTTCTTCTCCGCGGCGAGCCGCTGGAGAAGGGGCAGCGCGAACGCCGCCGTTTTTCCGGTTCCCGTCTGGGCGCAACCGAGCAGGTCACGACCGGCGAGGACGTCCGGGATGGCTCTTTGTTGGATGGGGGTGGGTTCTGAATAGCCTTCGGCCGCGAGCGCGCGACAGAGTGGCTCGATGAGCATGAGCTCCGAAAACAACATCGGGATTCCTTCGATTCGCGGGCTACGGTCCTAGAACGAAGAATCGAAGAGGACAGGAACGCCGGAAATGTGTGCGCGGGATGTAGCTCACTCGTCCCGGACTCGCAAGGAAAAGGCCTGATTTCGGCCGCTTCCCCGGGCATCCAGCCGGTTCTAGGCGTGCGCGAGCCCGTCGATTCGCCGTTTTGGGGGCGCGCTGTCCCTTGCTCAGCCACCCGATCGAGGCGGAAAGTAACCAGGGGGGAGTCGTCGTTTCGGCGGCGCGCCGAGCCCCCACCACGAGGCCAACCATGCTCCCCGGACTCATGATGGATTACCCGCTGACGCTCACGCATTTTCTCGAGCGAGCGCGGACGTTCTTTCCAAAACGAGAAATCGTGAGCCGCACGCCGAACGGCGCGCTCCATCGCTACACGTACGCCGACTATTACGCGCGCACGTGTCAGCTCGCGCACGCGCTCGGAAAGCTCGACGTGAAGCCGGGCGATCGCGTCGCGACGCTCTCGTGGAACCACTACCGGCACCTCGAGGCGTACTTCGCGGTGCCGTGCACGGGCGCGGTGCTGCACACCTTGAACCTGCGCTTACACGCGTCGGAGCTCTCGTACATCGCGAAGCACGCCGGTGATTCGGTGATCATCGTCGACCGGTCGCTGCTCGGTCTCTTGAACGCCTTCAAGAAGGACGTGCCGACCTTGAAGCACGTGATCGTCGTGCCCGACGACGGCCCCACCGACGACGATGCGCTCGATTACGAAGCCCTGATCGCGAAGGAGCCGACGACGTTCGAGTGGCCGGTGCTCGACGAACGGAGCGCGGCGCTGATGTGTTACACGTCCGGCACGACGGGCGTGCCGAAGGGCGTGCTCTATTCGCATCGTTCGACGTCGCTGCACACCCTGATGCTATGCATGGTGGACACCAAGGGCATCTCCGAGCGCGACGCGGTGATGCCGGTGGTCCCGATGTTCCACGCGAACGCCTGGGGCATGGCGCACGCCGCGCTCGCGGTCGGCGCGAAGCTGGTGTTTCCAGGGCCCGATTTGCGGCCCGAGGCGATCCTCGACTTGATGTCCGGCGAGCACGTGACGTTCGCCGCGGCCGTCCCGACGATCTGGCTCGGCGCGCTCGCCCTCCTCGACGAGCACCCGCGCCGCTGGGATCTGTCGCACGTGCGCATGATCGCCGTCGGAGGCGCCGCAGCGCCCGTCGCGATGATCGACGGGTTCGAAAAGCGCCACGGCATTCACATCCGCCATACGTGGGGGATGACCGAGACGAACCCGCTGGCGACCATTTCCCGATTGAAGCTCGGACTCGACACCGGCGACGCGCGCGAGCTCGAGCTTCGCGCGAAACAGGGCTTCGTCGTGCCGTTCGTCGATCAGCGCCACGTCGACGACGAAGGCCGCGTGCTCCCCTGGGACGGGACGCAAATGGGCGAGCTCGAGGTGCGCGGGCCGTGGGTGTCGTCGGCGTATTACGAGAGCAGCGAGGGCGCCGACAAGTTCACGAGGGACGGCTGGTTCCGAACCGGCGACGTGGTTACCATCGACGCCGAGGGCTACGTCCAGATTACCGATCGCGCCAAGGACGTCATCAAGAGCGGCGGCGAATGGATCAGCACCCAGGCGCTCGAGAACGCCTTGATGAGCCACCCCGCGGTGCTCGAGTCGGCCGTGTTCGCGGCGCAGCACGAAAAGTGGGGCGAACGCCCGCTCGCCGCCGTCGTCTTCAAGCCCGGCAAGAGCGCGTCCAAGGCCGAGCTCGCGGCTCACATCGAAGGCCAATTCGCCAAATGGTGGATGCCGGACGACTATTTGTTTCTCGGCGAGATCCCGCGCACGTCGACGGGGAAATTCAAGAAACTCGAGCTGCGCGCGCGATACGGCGACTACCTGGAGAAACGCGCGCAACGGCTCTCGCAAAAGCCGTAGCGGCGCCGTCGCTTCGTCCACAAACGGATTTCGCGCGGGCGGCGCGCGCTGTTATGAGCGGGGCGCGCCATGGCCGACGACAAGATCGAAACCGTCCGCGTCGTGACCCGCGGGTACGAGCTCTCGGCGGAAGGCACCATCCCCGTCGCGACGTTTCTCCGGTATCTCGAGCACACCCGCTGGAGCACGATCGCCCGCTCGGAGAAGCTCCCGCTCCGCCAGTTTTTCGCGATGGGCGTGGTGCGGGCGCAGACGCTCGAGCTCGAACGCGACGTGAGCTTCGACGTCGCGCTCGACATCACGATGTGGCTGAGCCGCGTCGGCAAGACGAGCATGGACTACTCGCACGACATCGTGCGCGTGAAGGACGGCGCGCGCGTCGGCCGCAGCACTGCGACCGTCGTGGCGATCGACACCAATCGACGGCCCGCGCCGATTTCCGACGAGGCGCGGAACTACCTCACCGAACGCGAGACGCTCTCCAAAGTCGACCTCAGCCGGCCTGCGCCTGCGTCGGCCTGGGAGCGCACGGTAGAGCTCAGACCGAGTGACCAGGATCTCCAGCAGCACGTGAACCACGCACGGTATGCCGACCTCGTCGACGACACGCGGTGGCTCTGCGCCCAAGCGGGCGGCTACGGCCGCGGCTCCGAGGGCATCGGCGGCGCGGTGCGTCGTTTCTCCATCGTCTACGAGCGTGAAGCCCGCGTCGGCGACACGATCCGCGCGCTCACTTGGCGCCACGAGGAACTTTCCGGTGTCGCCGATTTCGCGCTCGTGAAGCAAGGCGACGAGCTCGTCACGCGCGCCCGCCTCGAGTTCGCTCCGTACGGTGCGCCTCGGCACGGCTGAGTGCCTTGCGGGTCGTGAATGGGACCACTAACCTCGGCCGCCTTTCGAGGACGGTTCATGTCTCGCATCCCCCTGAAATTCAGCGCTCGTCGTCTCGCTACTCGGTTCGCGTCGCTCCTCGCCGCAACGTCCGTGTTCGTCGGGTGTCATGCGAAGAACGGCGACGGCTCGACGGGAACGTCGGGCTCCGATCTCGACGTCCCGAAGATGCTCAAGCTTCCCCAGAAGTCCGACCTCATTCACGTGTGGGGCTTGAATTCTAAGGACGTCTGGGGGGTCGGCAACAAGGGACGGATCGTCCATTTCGACGGCACCGAGTGGAAGAACACGCCGAGTGGGACGGCGGCCGCCGTTCAATCGATCTACGGCATCGCACCGAACGACGTGTGGGCCGTCGGCGAAGACACGACGACGTTGCACTGGGACGGCAAGGTCTGGACGCAAGGCGAGCCGAAAAAAGGCGAGACGCTTCTCGGCATCTGGGCGAGCGGCCCCAAAGACGTCTGGGTCGCCGGCGTCATCGTCGACGACGGCTCCGGAGTGCTCCGTCACTTCGACGGCAAGACGTGGGAAGACGACCCGATCACCGCCGCGAGCAGTCTGTGGCGCGCGTGGGGCTCGAGCCCGAGCGACATCTGGATGGTGGGCTCGACACCCGACGCGAGGGGCTTCATCTTGCACGGCAACGGCAAGCACTTCGATCGCTTCGACTATCCGGGTGGCCCGCTCCGCGGAGTCTGGGGGACGAGCCCCGACGACGTCTGGGTCGCCGAATACGAAGGCGTGATTCAGCACTGGGACGGCAAAAAATGGACGCCGACGCCCGGCGCAAAACAAGGCCGCCTTTTGAATCTCTGGGGCACCGGGCCCACCGACGTCTGGGCGTGCGGCCTCGCCGGGCTCGTCATGCACTTCGATGGCAGCAAATGGACGCGCCAAGTCGTCAACTCGAAGGAAGTGCTGTGGTCGGTGTGGACCGACGCGCCGAACGACGCCTGGGTCGTCGGGAACATGCCGTTCGCGTTGCACTTCGACGGTAGCTCTTGGGCGCCATGAGCTCGCGCGGCTAACCGCGCGGCTCGGTCGCTCCGTTTCGATCGAGCGCATAGCGAAGGAACAGGTGCGAGCCGTTCCGGCGGACGCTCGCGAGCTCGAGCGGCGCGCCGCCCAAGTCGCGGCCGTCGGTCAGTGATTTGCGACCGTCGTTCGGAAATCGTCCGAACAATTTCGGCGATGACGTGACGAACAGCTCGTCCAAGAGCTTCGCAGCGACGACCTCCGCAATGAGCGACGGACCGCCTTCGCAGAGCAACGAGCGAAACCCCTCGGCGTGAAGCCGCGCGACGACATCGCCGAATCGAACCTCGTCGGCGTCCATGACCCACAGCCGCGCGGTCGAGGGAAGGCGATCGCGGAGTTTGTCTCCGCCCGCGCGCGTCGTCGCGACGATCGCGTTGGCGATGGCCGGCCGAGCGACGTCGAGGTCGCCGGAACCCGTCACGAGGACGAGCGGCGGTTTCGGGGTGAGCCGGCGACGCGCACGGAATTCGGCGTACAGCGTCGCTCGCGCCGGATCGATCGATTCGGCATCCCACAGCGCGCCCGGGCTTCGCCGGAACGTGCCTGCGCCGATGATCACCGCGTCCGCGCAGGACCGCAGAAGCCCCATGACGAACCGATCGGCCCGGCTCCCGCCGCTGATGATCTTTCCCGATTCGCCACCGTCGGGGAGCGCGACGACGCCGTCCACCGACGCGACGAAGTTCGCGTACACGCAAGGCCGAGCCAAGCCGAACGGGCCGCCGTAGTGTTCGACGAGTAGGGCCGGCAAGTCGACCTCGGGCAAGCCCGGGCGTTCGAAGAGGCGCTCGAGCTTCACGTCATCGGGCCGTTCGCCGTCGTTCGTAGATTCGACGTTCACGCGTTGGCCTTATCACGAGCGCGTCCGATGAGCGACGGTCAGTTCGGCGTGACGACGATGCTCGACGGACCTTTGCCGATCGGGATCGAATCGCCCAACTTCGCTCCGGTCTTCGCATCGAACACGGTGACGAGACCATCGCCGGTAGGCTCGAGCACGGTGCCGCTGATGAGTGCAGCGACGAGAATCGACGGGGTCACGGCGATCGAGCTCGGGCCTTGATCGCCGACGTAGCCGCGCGAACTGTCCGGACTGAACCCGATGCCGATGGGGCGGCCCACGGTGGGCAAGGTCCACGCGGTCGCGTTCGTCTTGGTGTCGATCGCCGAGACGTCCTGGGTTCCATAGTCGGTCACGCCGAGGATCGAGCCGTTCGGCGTGACGTTGCCGATGATGCCCGCGCTCGTCCCGCCGCCGTCCGGATCGATCGGACCTTTGACGGTCGCGCTCACCGTCCACGAAGCGGTGTCGACGACGGTGACGTCTCCCGAGAGGAAGTTCAGCGTGTACACCGACGCGCCGTCGACCGATATCGTGATCCACGCCGGCGAGACGCCGACGCCGAGCGACGGGTGAATCACGTCACCGGTGTCCGAGGAGACGGCCTCTAGCGTGTTCCCGGTGACGTTGGCGACGTACAACGTTTTCCCATCCGGGCTCACGATGATCGACCCGGGCAAGGTCGGGAACGTGATGTTTCGCGCGATCAGGTCGGTCGCGGTGTCGATCACGGCGATCTCGTTCGAGCCGAGCCCGACGTACACCGATTTACCGTCGGGGCTCATCGCCTGGACCCAAGGGCGGCTGTCTAGCGCGATCGAAGTGACCTTCTGAGTGGCCACATCGACGGCGGACATCGTGTTGTCGCCCCAGTTCGCCGTGTAAAGCTTCTCGTAGTCCGGCGTGGCGAGCAAGATCGCGGGGTTCACGCCGACCGGAATGTGTCCGGTAATCGCGCGGGTCGCCGGGTCGATCACGATGATCTCGTTGTCGCCCGTCATCGACACGTACACGTGTCCGGTCACGGCACCGGGCGTCGACGACGACGCGCCGCTCGATTTGTCGGAGCCACATCCGACGACGAAAGCGACGGCGAAACCCGCGAGGAGAACGGAACGTCCCGGGGTGACGACCGGCGAACCGTGGCTCGACCGCGTGGACCCAAAATAAATCATGATGATGCTCCTCGGCGTTTCATTCCACGACGTGCGGGCTCAGCGGCGCGCGGCGTCGCCCGCGTCGAGCGTCGTGCCGGCGTCGCGGTTCACCGCTGCGGCGTCGCGATTCGGCGTCGCCGCGTCGAGCCCGGCGTCGGCGCATCCGATCGGACAGGCGCCGGTCGTGACGCAAGAAATGCCGCACGACTCGCTGGGCAAACAGATCGTGTATTCGGGCGCCGGCGGCGTGAAATCCGTGAAGACCAGGTGTCCGTCGACGCACACGTCACCTTCCGAGATTCGAACGCCGCTTCCGCCGGTGCCAGCGGTTCCGCCGGTCGGCATCGAAGCTCCGCCGGCGCCGCCCGTTTCTTTGCCCGCGCTGCCGCCACTGCCGCCCTGACCGGACCCCGGGGACCCGCCAGAATTGCTCGAACAGGCGCTCACGGCGAGCGACCCACCGATCGCCGCAACGAAGAACGCGCGGTTCATGCCTCGGACTGCTCCACGGCGCGCCAGCGAATCGTCGATTTTTCTAGGCATTTCCTGGAATTTCTCCGTGCCAACCTGCGCCGACGCGCGCGAACCCTCAGAGCTTTCCGAGGGGCGCGAAAAATCTCCCGCCACTCGGGTACGATGGCCCGAGGATGCTGCGTGCACTCTATACCGGCCCTCATCTGACCGCCACGCTGGACGACCCTTCGAACCTCGTCCGGTACGTGCGAAGCGCCGAACCGTATCCGTCGCTCGAGGCCGTTCGCGAACTGCACCACGAGCTGAATCGGATCCTCGCGACGTTACCGCCGGGGAAACTCGCGCTACTCGTGGACATGCGCTTGGCGCCGGCGCGAAATGACGACCCGTTCGAACTCGAAGTGACCGAAGCCGTGACGGCGATGCTGCCGCGATTCACGGCGCATGCGTTTCTGGTGAAGAGCGCCGTGGGACGCTTGCAGGTGCTCCGGTTGGCGAAGAGTCGCGGCGACGGCGCCATGACCGTGTTCGTCGACGAGCACGAGGCGCTCGAATGGCTACAAAAGGGGAAGGCACCGTGAACAGAGAACTCAAACCGATGGAGGTCGGGGACATCCTCGACACGGCATTTCGCTTGTACAAGGAGCGCTTCGCGGTGTTCGCGACGATCGCCGCCGTCGTGTACCTGCCCTACGCGCTGCTCGTCGCGGCGATCACGTCGTGGGCGCGCTCGATGATGCCCACCCCGGCGGTCTCGCCGGGCGGCCTCGGCGGGATCTGGAGCATGCTCGAGCGCCCGCGCATTCCGCTCGCGGCCGTGGTCAGCGAAGTCCACCTGCTTTCGCTTCGAGCGCCGCCGTTCTCGGGAGTCGGCGCCGTGTCGCCGCTCGTGCTCATTGCCGGCGCAGTCGGCTCCATGATCGGGCTGCTCGTCTTTCTGAGCCTCGTCTATCCGCTCTGCACGGGCGCGCTCCTCGTCAATATTTCTGCGGGCTATCTCGGCGAAGAGCTGGGCGCCGCGGAGTCGTATTCGCGCGTGTTCAAGAAGCTCGGCATCCTGCTCTGGGCGCAATTTCTCGTCATGCTCGTCGTTTTTGCGGGCCTCTGCGTGTGCGTGGTTCCAGGGATCATCGCCTCTTTGTGGTTCATGCTGGTGCCCGCAGTCGCGCTCCTCGAGACGACCGACCAAGCGTCCGCGGTGCTCGGGCGATCGCGCGCGCTCATGGCCGACAACTTGGGCAAAGGCTTTCGGCTCGGCTTCGTCGTGTGGCTCTTGAGCATGGTCGTCACGCTCGGCGGTAGCGCGATCTTACGGCTCGTTCCCTGGCCGATCGCGTTCATCGGCGATTTTTTGGAGAACATCCTGGGCGCGCTGGTGATCCCGCTCTCGATCGGCGTCGTCGTGCTCTTTTATTACGACCTTCGAATCAGAAAAGAGGGGTTCGATCTGCAGCACTTGGCGTCGCGGATGGGAGGGTTGTCGCGACCGTGAGTCCCGTCCTCGGGCCAGAGCACGTCGATTCGGCGAGAGCGATCGCCATCGCCGTGCTGAGCGAGCGACAATACGGCGGCCAGGATCCGGCGCCCGACTTCCTCGCGCGGTTCGGCCATTGGCTCTCGTCGCTCCTCGAACGCATCGGCGAGGGAATGCGACAGACGCCGACGTGGGTCACCTGGCTCATCGTGGTGTGGGTGATCGGGACGTTGCTCGCGATCACGTTGCACGCGCTGTACGGACTCTTCCAGCTCGGCGGCGGGCTCCGCAACGCCTCGCCGAAGGCGGTCCAGCTGCGCGGCGAGCTCCTCGGCATCTCCGATCTGGATTTCGAGCGCGTCTACGCCGAAGCCCTCGCCGCTCGCGACGCGAAGAACTGGGAGCGCGCCGTTCGCTACGGCTACGCGGCGTGCATCCTGTGGCTCGATCGGGTCGGGCGAGTGGCGTTCGAGAGTTGGAAAACGAACCGCGACTACGTGACGGAAATCGACGGCGACGATCGGAGCGTGCCGTTCTGCCGCGCGACGGGGGTCTTCGAAGGCATCGCCTACGGCGGCGCACTTCCTACCGAAACCGACGCCTCGAGTGTCCTTTTCGAGCTGTCCACGCTGCGCCATGAGCCCGTTTCGTCTCTCGCGCGCTGACCGGACGCTCCTCGGCGCGCTCATCGCGAGCGCGCTTCTCGGTGCGTTCGCGCTCTTTCGATTTTTCCCCGCGACTCGCTCGGGCGGCCCCGCGGAGCAGCCTTCCACGTTTTTCACCGCAGGCTACGGACTCAAAGCCGCGTACACGACGCTCGGCCGCCTCGGGTTTTCGGTCGAGCGCCTCCGAACGTCGCCGCGAAAAGATCGACTTGCCGGCGTTCGCACGCTCTTCGTTCTCGGTCCGATCGTGGAGCTCGACAAAGGGACGCGGAGCGAGCTCCTCGAGTGGGTAGGAAGCGGACACGTCCTCGTCGTGTCGCCGAGAGAAGGCGACGGTCTCGAACATTGGTTCGACTCGAGCAGCGTGTCCGACAGTGTAAAGCCCGGAGTCGCGACGCTCGACCCCGCAAGCCCCATCCTCGCTGGCGTTCGCTCTCTGTCGATGAAACGACTGCTCACGCAGGTCCTCGGCGGCCCCGCCATCGGCCCCCTCGAGCGCGCGGAGACGTCACTCTTCTGGAAGGATGCGCGGGGCACCCTCGGCCTCTCGGTGAGTCACGGCGACGGCGTGATCGTCGCGCTCGCCGATGCATACCCGCTCACGAATCAGGGTCTGCTCGAAGACGACGACGCGCGGCTCCTCGCGAACCTCGGGCGGCTTCGCGCGCGACCCGGCGATACGGGGCGCATCGCGTTCGACGAGTACCACCTCGGCTTCGACGAACACGACACGTCTCCCGTCGCGCTCGCGAAGCTCGTCGTCGAAGGGACGTACCGCACGGCGGCCTTGCAAGCGCTCGGCGCCTGCGCGCTCGCGGTGCTCTTGGCCGCCGTCCGATTCGGCAACCCCGTCACGCCCGTGCAAAAGCGGAGGCGTAAGCACGGCGAGTTCGCGGATGCCGCTGGTCGGTTGCTCCATGACGCCGGCGCGAACCCTCTCGTCGAAGAAAGGCTCGTCGAGCATTTCCGGCTCCGAGCGCGGAAGCTCGTCGATCTTTCCGCGGCGGCGGACGACGGCGTGCTCGGCGTAGAAATCGCTCGTCGGACGGGCATCGACGTGGGGCCGCTGCTCGCGCGACCGCAGGGCAGGACGAACCCGTCGCGGAAAGACGTTCTCGAAAGCGCTCGCTTGCTCTACCGTACCCTCGAGGCGCTCGAACGTGGATCTCGATGAAGCCACTCGGCTCGCCGGCAAAATTCGCCGCGAGCTCGACCAAGTCGTCATCGGACAACCCGCGGCCGTCGAACACGCCGTCGTCGCTCTCGTCGCGGGCGGCCATTTGCTCCTCGAAGGGCCGCCGGGCACCGCGAAGACGCTGCTCGCCCGCGCCCTGTCGATGACGGTCTCCGGCGATTTCCGGCGCATCCAGTTCACGCCGGACCTCATGCCCGCGGACATCATCGGCGTGAACATCTACCGGAACGAAGCGCGGGGGTTCGAGTTCCAACAGGGGCCGCTCTTCGGCGATATCGTCCTCGCCGACGAGATCAATCGCGCGCCGGCGAAGACGCAATCGGCGCTCCTCGAAGCGATGCAAGAGCGTCGCGCGACCGTCGACGGCAAGCCGCACCCGTTGAGCCCGGTGTTCTCGGTTCTGGCGACGCAAAATCCCGTCGAATACGAGGGCACGTATCCGCTCCCCGAAGCGCAGCTCGACCGGTTCCTCTTGAAGACCGTCATCGGCTATCCGCCGATCGACGCCGAAGCCGACATGCTGAAGCGGCACCGCGACGGCTTCGATGCCGCCGATCCGAGCACCTTCGGCGTCCCCGCCGTCGCGTCGGTGCCCGAGTTGCTCGCGCTCCGGGCCGCGGTGCGAACCATCCGCGTCGCCGACGCGGTCGTGAACTACGTGAACCAGATCGTGCGCGGCACTCGTGAATTGCCGGCGCTCACGCTCGGTGCGAGCCCGCGCGCGGCGGTGATGCTCCTCGGCGCGAGCCGCGCGCTGGCACTCTTGCGCGGGAAAAACTTCGTCACTCCCGACGAAGTGCGTGACATGGCGCTGCCCGCGCTCCGGCACCGCGTGATCCTGAGCCCGGAAACGGAAATCGGCGGAACCACCGCCGACGAATGCATCGGGCGCGCGCTGTCACGTGTCGACGTGCCGCGTCTCTAGCGGCGCTACTTGGCGCGCAGCGAACCATGACGTCGGTCGCCGCCGAACCTCCCTCGCTGGCGCGAAAATGGGCGCTGCCGTCGCGCCGCCTCATCGTCCTCTTTGCGCTGCCGTTGCCGCTGCTCCTCGTGTTCCCCGGACGTGGGACGACGCTCGTCGCGGTCGTCTACGACGTCGTGTTGCTCATCGCCGCGCTCGCCGACGCTTGGTTGCCGCCTCGAGCGAACGACGTCGCCGTCTCCCGCGAAGCGCGCCCGTCGCTCGCGCTCGGAGCGAACCAGCGAGTCGAGTTCCGGCTCCGGAACGGCTCGCAGCGTCCGGTGTCGTTCGAGCTGGTCGAAGATCTGCCGCCGACGTTCATCGCGACGCCGGAGATCGTGCGTGGCGTCGTGTCCGCCGAGAGCCGCGCGTTCGCGACGCATGACGTGCGTCCGACTGAGCGCGGCCTTCATGTCCGGGGGCACGTGCACGTGCGATTTGCGTCGCTCCTCGGCCTCGTCGTGAAGCGCGTCGAGCTCCGCGAATCGGCGGAGTCGAAGGTCTACCCGAACGTCGTCAATCTGGCGCGCCACGAGCTCGCCACTCGGCGACATCGGCTCTCGGAGCTCGGGGTCGCGCCGACGCGGCTCTACGGCGAAGGGAGCGACTTCGAGAGCCTCCGCGACTACGTCCCCGGCGACAACCCGACCGACGTCGCGTGGAAAGCGACCGCGCGACGCGGACGGCTCATCACGCGCAACTACCAGGTCGAGCGAAGCCAGAACATCCTCGTCGTCCTCGACTGCGGGCGACTCATGACGACGGAGGTCGACGGCATGAGCCGGCTCGACCACGCCATCAATGCGGCGTTGCTCCTGTCGTACGTCGCCATGAAGCAAGGCGACTACATCGGGCTTCTTGCCTTCAGCGACGCGATCGAGGCGTACGTGCCGCCAGTGCGCGGCGCGGCCGCGCTCGGTCGCATGAACGAGGCGCTCTATCGCATCGAAGCGCGACCCCACGAGGCCGACTACGATCGCGCGTGCCGGTTTCTCGCGCTGAAGCACCGGAAGCGTTCCTTGGTCGTGATCATCACCGACGTCGTCGACAACGAAGCGTCGTCTATGCTCCTCGCCCACGCAGCGCGATTCGCGCGGCATCACCTTCCCTTGTGCGTCACGCTCCGGAACCTCGACGTCGAGCGCCTCGCGAACGCAGAACCCACGACCGAGCTCGACCCTTACCGTCAAGCCGTCGCGCTCGACCTCCTCCAGCGGCGCCGCGTCGCGATCGAAGAAATGCGGCGCACCGGCGTGAACGTCCTCGACGTCGATCCGCGGCAACTTGGGCCGCGACTCCTCAACCGATATTTGGAGTTGAAGAAGCGATTGAGGATCTGAGTCATTGGCGATCAGCACGGTCGTTTGCCGGAAGATCGAGTCGATCAGGAGATCGATATTCATCTTCGAAATGTGTACGCGAGGGGCGCGCCGGCCCGGGAGTGCCGTTTGTTGCACCCCTCGGAAACCCGGCGTTTCAGGCCGATCCGGTCAGGTCGCGACGCTTCCGCCGGCGAGGGTGAGATACAGCCAGAACACGATGGCCGCGGCAGCGCCGATCGCGACCTTGACGGGTTCGGAAATGGCGCGACTCGGCGTGAGAAAGCCTTCGAAGGCGCCGGCGACGACGAAGGCGGGGATCAGACCCGCGGCGATGCGTACGGCGCGGAGCGACTCTTCTCGGAGCCGCACGATGCGCGGACGTCGGCCCGGACTCCAGAGCGCCCATCCCACGGCCAGGCCCGCGCCGCCGGCGATCATGATCGCCGAGAGCTCGAGGGCGCCGTGGGGGAGCACGGTGAACCAGAACTCGCGCCCGAGCCCCGATTGTTCGTAGGCGCCCGCGAAGCCGCCGAGCATCGCACCATTGACGATCAAGACGTAGAGGGTACCCAAACCAAAAGTGATCCCGAATGCGAACGCGCGGAAGGCAACGCCGATGTTGTTGGTCGTGACGAACGACGTGATGAGCGGCCCCGGCGCGGCTTGAAACCGCTCCGAGAAATCTCCCGCGTGGTGGCTCGTCGAAAACTCCGCGCCGCCGCCGCCGACTAGATCGGCGACGATCTCCGGGTGCGCGGCGACCACCGACCTCGCCATCAGGAAGAATGCGATCGAGATGAGCACGCTCGCCGCCGAAAATCGCCAGGTTTGCCGGAAGAGCCGCGGAAAATCGGTGCGATAAAACGCGCCGATCGCGAGCGGCTCGCTCGGGGTTCGATAGAGGAGCGCGTGCGACCGTCCGACGAGGCGATTGACGCGATCGACGACGCTCCCGTCGACGCCGAGCGTGCGGAGCCGTGCGAGATCGGCGCTGGTCGAACGATAGAGGCGCAAGAACGCCTCGAGTTCGGCGGGCGCGACGCGCTTGATCCCTTTTTTCGAAGCTTTCTCGACGATCGCGTCGAGCTCGTCCCAGCGCGACGAGCGCTCCTCCACGAAATGGGTCGAAGCAGATCCGTCCATCTTACTTGTCGCGATGACGCCCGGCGGCGAGGCGCTCGAGGTACGATTCCGCGTAGTCCCAGTTGCCGCCGTAGCGGTCGTAGAGCGGTCCGGCGATCTGCTCGGCGAGGCGGCCGCGCGCGAGCGGCAAGAGCTCGGCCCGTCGCGACAGGAAATTTTGCACGAGGCGCGACTCGTCCGGCAAAAGCTCCGGGTTGGCGCCGAGCGCGGGCGCCGCGAGCGGCGCGTTCTTCGTGTCGGTCTTCGCTCGGTAATTCACCGCGCCTTCTTTGACGACGATGGTTCCGGCAGCGAAATCGCCCAGGCGCTTCGACGCGTCGCTCACCAGGCAAACGACGCCGCCGAGGGCGTAACCGGCCGGCAAAAAATCGACCATGCGGAGGACGTTGCGGAGCAGGACCTGAGTCGGCCCCATCGGCGTGCCGTCATCGGAGATCGCGCGGATCTTCATCACCCGCTTGCCCGGCGTTTGTCCGCGCCAGAACAGCTCGAAGATCAGGTGATACGACGCGTTGATCACCGCCACGCCGAACAGCACCACCGCGACGCCGACGCTCGTAAAAAGGCCTCGATCGGCCTTCAATTCCTTGATGGCCGAAAGCGCCCCGGGAAGCGCGGCGTCGATGACGATCGCGACGAGGATCAGCGCGAGCAGCATGCCCCCGACGACGACGGCATCGATGCAGATCGCGCAAAATCGCGACCCCGGTCCCGCCAAGTCGAAATGCAACTCGACGTTGTCCGGTGTCTCGAGCCGATAAGTCGCGTCCTGGTGCATCGCTCGCACCCCGAAGCATAGGCCGCGGTAGAGCCAAGAGCTAACGCGAGAGCGTCGAGGAAAAAGGGGCTGCCTCGCGACGACGGCGCGTGCACCAGTCCTGTTCGTCGCCTCGCCACGCGAGAAGGCTCGAGGGGGCGAGAACAGGCGTGGGGTAGGGCTAAGCGCGAAGGGCCAATGCGAGAGCTAAATGCGAGGGCGAGGGCGAGAGAGAGCCCTTTACGCCTTTACCTCGGTCACGCGGGGGCGCCGCCGGGACATCAACCCGGAGGTTCCGAATGTCCTTGAAGATCTATCCCGTCGTACTCGAGCCGGTCCGAAGGCTGGCGCCATTGTTGGTCGCGGTGCGCAGACGTTCTCCGGCGCTCGGAGATCAGATGAGCCAATGAAACGGGGACTCGAGCGTCGAGCCCGAATCCCCGTGCCGTCCATCAGAGGCCTAGAGCGCCGGTGCGTACCAGGTACGCGAACGTTTCGCGTTGTTCGTCGTCGAGGACGGCGTGGATTTGGCCCAGGGCCTTCACCACTGCGTCTTTCAAGCGGCGTGCGCTCTCGACGCGGCGTTCGGCGGCTTCCGTCGCTTGCGCTTCGTCGAAGGTCGCGCCTTCGAACGCCGACGCGAACGCCGACGTGGTCCGGCGATCGTCGACTGCGCCTTGAGCGCGCTCGGTCTTGAGCTCGTCCAGGATGCGCGCGAGCGTCGCGGCCTGCTTCTCGTTCAGGTCGAGTTTGTGGCTCAAAAACCGGAGCGGACGGCGAACGCCGAAGGCGCCCTCGTCACCGCCCTGGGCGTGATGTTCGTGATGATGACGGTGCATTCGGCCGTGCCAGCCGCCCTCTCCGGAAGCTTCGACGCCTCCATCCGGGTGACAAACGGCTTCGTGACGGTGGCGTCGGCCCCACCAGGCCATGACATGCGGATGCATTACTTTTTCCCTTTGCCGGGGCTGTTCGCGCCCGGCGGTTTTCGAATTCACGGGCGGTACGCCTCGCGAACTTGCAAAACAGCATGAAGAGTCAACGCGTGTTCGTCAAGGCGTCACGCGCGAGAATCTCGCCGCTCAAAGAAATTCGCACAGGTACGCGGACTCTTCCTTCGCGCGCACATCGAACCCGCTTTTCCCCGCGACCTCGAACGTCGTGCCCGCCGGGTACACGTGCCACGTGTCGCCGACCTTCGCCTCGAGCTCGCCGCTGGTCACGGTCATGCGCTCCGGCGCGGCCGTTCCGAAGTGATACTCGCCGGGCGCGATGACACCGACGGTCATCTTCCGCCCGAGTCGCTCGAACGCGACGCTTTGAACTTTTCCATCGAAGTAGGTGTTGTGCTTCAACATCGAACGCATCCTTTTCCGGTCGAGAGGCGGCGCATGATAGGTCGCACCGATGAGTTCCGCTAGACTTCCACCGCCGTGAGCGCGATCGACGACGTTCGGAACTACTACGACGCGAACACGCCGGCTTTTCAGCGGTTCGGACAAGGTCGCAGCTCGATCCATCGCGCGGTGTGGGGCCCCGGCGTCGCTTCGCGCGACGGCGCTTTTCGATACGTCGACGAGCTGGTGCTGCGCGAAGTGCGCGCGCTCGCGAACCGCTTCGAAGCGCCGCTCCACGTCGTGGATCTCGGCTGCGGGCTCGGCGCGAGCCTCGTCTTTCTCGCGTCGCGTTCGCCCATTCGCGGCACTGGCGTCACGCTCAGCGGGGTCCAAGCGGCGCGCGCCGTCGAGGTCGTTCGCGCCGCGCGCCTCGCCGATCGCATCACCTGCATGCAGGGTGATTTTCTTCATTTGCCGTCGTCGGTGACGGCCGCGCACCTCGCGTTTTCGATCGAGGCGTTCGTGCACGCGCCCGATCCGGTGCGCTATTTCGCTTCAGCGGCGGAGCTCGTGCTTCGGGGGGGTTCCATCGTACTTTGTGACGACTTTCTCACTCCGCTCGGCGCAGAAACGACGTCGCCCGCGGCGCGCCGCATCCTCGACGACGTGAGGACGAGCTGGCTCGCGAACACGCTGCTCACGCCCGACGCCGTCGATCGATTGGCGTCGAACGCCGGCTTTCGGCTGGTGCGCGACGTCGATCTGACGCCGCACCTCGAGCTCGGACGCGTGCGCGATCGACTCATCGCGGCCGCCGTCGCGGTCGGCCGCCGCTTGCCGATGCGCGGTTACCGCTGGCGAAGCTGGGTCGGCGGAGACGCGCTCCAGCGCGCGCTCGCCCTGCGCCTCGTTAGCTACCGGTTCATCGTCTGGGAGCGGCTCTGAGCGCGCGGAGCCGCTCGAGCACGCTCTGAAAATCTTCTGGCGGCGGCTCCGAAAAATCGACGTCGCGACCGGTTCCCGGATGCACGAACCCGAGCTCACGCGCGTGGAGCATGAGGCGCGGCGCCGGCACGAGCGGCGCGGAATAATCGCGCACGTACACCCGTTCGCCGAGGATCGGATGCCCCGATTCGGCGAGGTGAATGCGGATCTGATGCGTGCGTCCGGTCTCGAGCGCGCACTCGATGAGCGCCGCGGACTCGAGCTGCTCCATCACCTTGACGTGCGTCACCGCTTCGCGCCCGAGGCGCGGATTCGACGTCGAACCACGAAGCCCGTCGCCGCGATCGGTGACGAGGCGCGACCGCATGATCCGGCTCTGCACGTTACCGTGGGCGAGCGCGACGTAGCGCCGGTGCACGGTGTGATCGCGGAACTGTTGCTGCAAATGTCGCTTGGCCGCCGTGGTGCGCGCGAACACGATGATGCCCGACGTGTCTTTGTCGAGGCGCTGCACGACGCCGACCGGCGCGACGCTCGTGCCGGGGCGCGCCGTCTTCCGGAGCAGCGATTGCACGACGCGGTCGAGCGTGTCGCGTTCGTCTTCAAACGGCACCGTCGCGATGCCGGCCGGCTTGCTCACCACGACGACCTGCGGATCGGCGTGAAGGATCGACACGCGGTGCGACATGCCGGGCCCCGGCGGTCGCGGCGCCGCAACGCGAATCGCGATCGTCGATTTTTCGACCACCTGGGTGGTCGGATCAACGACGAGCTCACCGTCGACCCTCACCTTCCCCGTCTCGATCGCGCGCCGCACATCGCCCCAACTCGACCCCGGACGCAGCTCGCGAAGGGCCCGATCGAGCGGTCGCCGCGGGCCGGGCGTTACGACGTAATCGGCATCGGCGAGCGGAACGGGCGGCGGCCCAGAAACCGGTGACTTCGGACGCGACATGGCAAGAGCGATGGGCTGCCGGGCCTCGAGCCGGATCGCGAAGGCGTCGGCAACCGGCCCCCTGGTACTCGGGGTAGATTCCGAGGTCGACCACGGAGTCACAAGCCCCTGAGTTTTCGCGGCACTGGGCCGACTCGTGCTCGACCGCGTGACGTCGCGGCGCGAGTTTGGGTGCGGCAACGCGCCAGCGCGACCTCGTTTCACCCTCCCCTGACGCCGCGGTTCGAGGCGGCGGATTTGGGGAGGGTCGACGCGCGTAGCGCGGCGGGGTGGGGCAGCATCTCGGTGATCGTTCTCGATCGGCTCGACTGGGTCGAGCCCTACCCCCGCGCCCCTGCCCTCACGCCGCGGACAGCGGCCGCGCGAGGTGGTGAATGCGGAACCCGGCGCCCACGAGGAAGAAGCCATTGACGATCGCATACGCGGCGACGAGGCCGAGGAGTGCGATGACGCCCGCCATCGGCAGGGCCAGTAGCATGGCGCCGCAGGCGAGCGAGAGCACGCCGGCGAGCGTCAGACCGCCCACGTTCACCCTTTCTTTTCGCATGGAGATCGCGATGACGATCTCCGCGATACCGGTGCTCATCGCCCACGCCCCGATGAGGACGTAGAGCGAGAACGCGGTCAGCCCCGGGAACATGAAGCTGAGCGCGCCAGCGACGAGGCCCAAGAGCCCCGCGATGACGTATTGCGCCTTCGGTCCTTCGTGGCGGAACGCGAAGCCGAGCAGGAACGCCCCGTCGACCAATGCGTAAACTCCGAAGAGGATGACGATCGCAGCGATCGACGTCGCGGGCCGGAACAACGTGAGCAAGCCGAAGACGACGCTGGCGATCCCGCGCACGATCCACATGGTTCCAATTCTTGCAAATGCGTTCATGACGATCTCCCCGATGTAAAAGGCCCTCACCGTTCGGCAAGGACTCGGTGTTCCGCCCCCTCCAGCAGAAAGCGTTCCACGCTCGGGCGCTGTTTCGGAGCGAGTGTTCGCGCATTCTCGGCGTGGGCTCCTCAATGTCGCGTTGCCACGCTGGCCAAAGTGTTGTCATTCGCGATCGCCCGCCGGCTACGGGCGATGATGAATCGCGAGAGCTCCGGCCGGCAGGGTTGCTCGAGGACGCGCCTTTGGCCCGGCTTTGAAGTACCGTGGCCGAGATGCGACGGGTCTTCGCGCTCGTGCTCGTGATCGCCGGGATCGCGGTCGCAGTCGCGGCTTGGATGACGCCGCGCCCCGCGGAGCCCGCCGTCGCGCCCGGACCCGTGGACCCGCTGTACGCGTCGCGGATTCAGACGATCTTCGATCGGCGCTGCGTCGTTTGCCATGCTTGCTTCGATTCGCCCTGCCAGCTGAATCTGCAGTCGTTCGAAGGGCTCGATCGTGGGGGCAACAAAGCCCAGGTCTATCAGCCGGAACGGCTCGAGCCGATGGCGCCGACGCGGATGTTCGTCGACGCGCACTCGACCGATGAGTGGCGGCGCCGCTTCGGTTTTTTCCCCGTCGTCGACCGCCGCGGCGCGAATCGGCTTTCCGATTCGCTTCTCTATCGCCTCGTCGAACAGCGGCGAGAGAAGCCGCTCGGCGGCTCGTTCGACGTCGATGCGTCGACCG